>VXNJ01000009.1 GCA_009840625.1 Chloroflexota bacterium
TATTTCCGTGGGCCGTTTCTGATGTTTATAAGTCCCTGGCTTTTGTGCCTTCCGGGCGCTAGCCCCCGGCCCGCCCGGGCCGCCCCCCGGGGGCCCGGGGCCGCGGGGGCGGCCGCGCCGGCGCGGCCCGCCTGCTGCAGCAGGCCCACGCCGACGGATTGGGTCAGGTCAGGGGCCGGGTTTCCCCGAGGGCACCGTTCGTGCGCGGGATCGAACAGCTGACCGCGGTGGAGATCCGGCGCGGTGAAGGGCTGATGTTTCGGATCAACAACCTGGACGGCCTGCTGGCCGCGGTCGGCCCGCACCTATCCCTGCGACGCCGCACAGTCGCGGTCACCTCGCCGCCCGTTAATTTGAATGTCGCCGGCCAGGTGCGCTCGCTCAGCTTCCCTTCGGCCCAGGCGGTCTTCGGACCGGCAGTCGAAGACGCACCGGTGGTGGACCTTTCGGAAGGCGAGTTCCTGGCGCTCGTGTTCGGCTGCCCGGGCAGCGCCGCGGCGCTGCAAAAAGGTAATTTGCGAGTTGACTCGCGCGCGCAGCTGGAGGCCGTTTTCCCTGAGGACGGCTGGGTCCTCTGGGAGGCCGATCACTACTGACGGCAAGCGGGCAGCGGCATAGAATTCTGGCCAGCGAGCGAACCCGCACCCGGAATTCAAGGTTGGAATTATGTCTTTAAATGTCGGTGACCTGGCCCCCGATTTCGAACTCCTCAACGGCGCCGGCGATACGGTGCGGCTGTCCGACTTCAAGGGCCAGAAGGTGATAGTGGTCTTCTATCCGCTCGCTTTTTCGGGGATCTGCCAGAACGAATTGACCGATTACAACGCCAAGGCCGACCGCATCAAGGCCGCCGGGGCCAGGGTTCTGGGCGTATCGGTCGACAGCTTCTTCGCCGTCGGGGCGTTCGCCGACGCGATCGGACTCGACGATTCAATTACGCTGCTCTCGGACTTCCCTGACCACGCCGCCGGCGAAGCCTACGGGGCCTACAACAGCGAGACCGGTTTCAATGAACGCGTGACGGTGGTAATCGACGAGGATGGCCGGATCGTCTACAAGGTCCACAATCCGGCCCCCGACCGCCGCGACGAGGAAGAGGCGCTGGCCGCCCTCGGCTAGATTTTTCCGGTTTGGCGGCGGCCCGGTTAGACGGCCGCGCCGGCCCGCTGGCGGGCCAGGTATTTGAAGCGGCCGGACTCGGCGTCGACGAGTAGCTCCTGATCGGGAGCCAGCTCGCCTCCGAGAAGCATTCTGGCGGCCGGGTTCTCGATCCTGCGCCTGATCGTCCGGGCCATCGGACGGGCACCGTATTCCGGATCCCAACCTTCTTCCAGCAGCAATTCGCGGGCCGCCGCAGAGATCTCCAGTTCGACTCCCTGGGACGCCAGGCGCTCGCGCAGGTCGCCCAGTTGCACGTCGATCACCGAGCCAACCTCGGCCCGGGTCAGCGAGCGGAAGATGATCACCTCGTCGATTCGGTTCAGGAACTCCGGAGGGAAGTGCCGGCGGAGCCGGCCCAGCAGGGAGGTCCGCATTTCCGCGTGATCGGGGCCTTCGCCGTCGGTTTCGGTTCCGAATCCGACCCGATCGCGCCGGACCAGATCGGCCGCCCCGACGTTGGAGGTCATGATCAGGATGGTGTTGCGGAAATCGACCGTTCGGCCCTGGCCGTCGGTCAGCCGACCGGCGTCGAGCACCTGCAGCAAGGTATTGATTACCTCGGGGTGGGCCTTCTCGATCTCGTCAAAAAGGATGACTTGGTAGGGCCGACGCCGAACGGTCTCGGAAAGCTGACCACCCTCCCCGTAGCCGACGTACCCGGGCGGAGCGCCGATCAGGCGGGAGACGGTGTGGCGCTCGCCGTATTCGGTCATGTCCACGCGGACCATCGCGTCAGGGTCGTCGAACATGAACTGCGCCAGCTGCCGGGAAAGCTCGGTCTTGCCCACGCCGGTCGGCCCCAGGAATATGAACGAGCCCATCGGCCGATTGGGATCGGAGAGCCCGGAGCGTGAACGGCGCAGGGCATCGGCGACGGCGGTGACGGCCTCGTCCTGGCCGATCAGGCGGCGATGGATCTCCTCCTCGATGCGCAGGAGCTTTTGCATATCGCCCTCCAGCATCGCCGCCACCGGAACCCCGGTCGCCTCGGACACTACCGAGGCGATGTCGTCCGCCCCTACGGTCTCGGAGATGTTGTGTTCGCTTAACCAACCGGCCCGTTTTTCGGTCAGTTCGTCGCGCAACCGGATCGATTCGGACTTGTAATTGGCGGCCGACTCGTACTCGCGGTTTTGCCAGGCCTCCTCCTCCAAACCCTCCAGTTCGCGCAAACGCCCATCAAGCGCGTGCAGGTCTTCCGGCATATTGAAGATCTGCAGGCGCAATTTCGCCGCCGCTTCGTCCATCAGGTCGATCGCCTTGTCCGGCAGGAACCGGTCGGTTATGTAGCGGTTGGAGAGCCGCGCCGCCTGCTCTAGCGCGTCATCGGAGATCTTGAGTCGGTGATGGTTCTCGTACTTGGGTCGCAGGCCGCGCAGGATGTCGACCGTTCCGTCAACGTCCGGCTGGTCGACGTAGACCTGCTGGAAGCGGCGCGCCAGGGCCTTGTCGCGCTCGATGTGGCGCCGGAATTCATCCAGCGTGGTCGCTCCCACGGCCTGCAGCTCACCGCGCGCCAGAGCGGGCTTGAGCAGATTTGCGGCGTCGATCGCGCCTTCAGCCGAACCGGCCCCAACGACGTTGTGCAGTTCGTCGATGAACAGGATGATGTTGCCGCGCGAATTGATCACCTCTTCGATGACCGACTTGAGCCGGTCTTCGAACTCGCCGCGGAACTTGGAACCGGCCAGCATCTGGCCGATGTCTAGGGCGAGTACGCGCCGACTGGCCAGCAGTTCGGGAACGTGGCCGTCGACGATGCGCTGGGCCAGGCCCTCGACGATCGCGGTCTTGCCCACCCCCGGTTCCCCGATCAGGACTGGGTTGTTCTTGGTCCGGCGCGAGAGGATCCGCATGACGCGGTCGATTTCGACCTCGCGACCCACGACCGGGTCGATTTGGCCGCGCCGGGCCAGGGCGGTGAGGTCGGTGCTGTAGCGGTCCAGCGCGGCGTAGCGGGATTCGGCGGTCTTGGACGAGGCGTCCTGAGAACCGCGGATTTCGCGAATCGCGGCCAGAGTCTTCTGCCGGGTGCAACCCAGTTCAAGCAGTATCTTGGCCGCGTCGGCATCGCGCAGGGCCAGGATGGCCAGAAATAGGTGTTCGGTCGAAATGTAACTGTCGCGCAGGCTGTCCGCCTCGGCGGCGGCGCGGTCGAGCAGCTGCTTGGCGCGCGGCGTGATGAATATCTGTTCCACGGCCGAATCAGAGCGGCGCTCGGCAGAAGCCACCTTTGGCTTGCGATCCAGCACCCCGTTGACCCGCGAGCGCACGAAATCCGGGTTAATGCGCATCCTCTGCAGGATCCGAACCGCCGAAGACTCGCGCGTCTCAAGCAGCGCCAGGAGGATGTGCTCGGCGTCGAACTGCGTGTGTCCGAGGTCGCTCATGATCTGATTCGCGCCGACGATTACTTCCTGGGCTTTTTCGGTGAGCCGCCCAAACCCGGCATCTGTCATTTGTCTATTCCCGTTTACTCAATGGACTTTCTGAATCACCCGCGGCTAATTGGCCCGGTCACTGCGTGGCGCGCCGCAGGATCCGCTTGAGGCGCGCTATCTCGTTGTGAAGCTGGTTGACCTCGCGCCGATGGGCAAGGGCCTGCTCATCGAGTTCGATCCGATGCCGGCGGCGCATCTCCTCGACGCGGTCGTGCAGCTCGAGGATGATTTCGACCCCCGACAGGTTGGCCCCCTCGTCCTGGGTCAATTCACGTATCCGCCGCACGCGCTGCACGTCGCGCATCGAATACATTCGCACCGATCCGTCGGACCGAATGGGATTCACCAGCCCGACGCGCTCGTAGTGGCGCAGGGTCTGCGGATGGGTGCCGGTCATCTTGGCGACCACCCCGATGAAGAACCCTTTCACGTCGTTGTCGTCGCGCGGCCCGCGCCGGCCGCGCCGGTCATCTGCCATTGCTTGCCTCCAGATCCTCCCCGCGCAGCTTCG
The DNA here is from genome assembly GCA_009840625.1 of Chloroflexota bacterium. Classification (NCBI taxonomy): domain Bacteria; kingdom Bacillati; phylum Chloroflexota; species Chloroflexota bacterium. The sequence continues at coordinate 4,114 of VXNJ01000009.1, forward strand.
CCAGGTCCCGGATCAGATCCCGCTGCTGGCCATCCAGCCCCTTGGGAGTGGTCACGTTCACTTTCACGAACAGGTCTCCCCGCTCGCCTTTGCCCATTTGCGGCAGCCCCTTGCCGCGCAGCCGCAGGCGCGCGCCCTGAGATACCTCGGGCGGCACCCGGACCCGCAGCTTTTCGCCGCCCAGCGTCGACACCACTGCGCGCGTGCCCAGGGCCGCCGCCGTCATCGGGATTGAAATATCGGTCTCGAGATTTACCCCGTTGCGGCGCATGCTGGGGTGATCGAGCACCCTGACCTTCAGGAATAGATCGCCGCGAGTGCCGTCCGGACGCACGCCGCCTTCGCCGGCCAGGCGGATCCGCGCCCCGGGGCGGACCCCGGGCGGAATCTTGACCCGCAGGCGCCGGTTGGCGGTGCCACCGATCCCGTCCGGCGACCGGACCGAAATCATGCGCTGGGAACCGTTGAGGATCTCTTCCAGGGTCACGTCGACTTCGTGCGCCACGTCGGCGGCGCGGGCCCCGGCGGACTGGCGCGTGCCCCGGGCGCCGGCGGCGGCGCCAAAACTGCCGAAGAGCTGCTCGAAGAAATCGGAGAACCCGGCGCCGCCCATCGGCCCGTGCCCGCCGAAGCCGGGGCCCCCGAAACCGGCCTGGCGCATGGCCGCCTCGAACGAGCCGTGCTGGCGGTAGGCCGAACCGAATCGGTCGTAGCGGGCCTTCTTCTCCGGATCGGAGAGGACTTGGTGGGCCTCGTTGATTTCCTTGAAACGGGTCTCCGCCTTGGGGTCCCCGGGATTGACGTCGGGGTGGTACTTGCGCGCCAGTCGCCGGTAGGCGCGTTTGATCGCGTCGGCGTCAGCCGAGCGGTCGAGCTCAAGAATCTTGTAGTAATCGCGGTACTCCACGGTTAGGTTCCGCCTTGCTGGGGCGGTCCCGCCACCTGGACCTGTGCGGGCCGCAGGACGACCCCGTCGGCCCGGTATCCAGTCCGGACCACGGCCACGATTTGGCCCTCGTCAACTTCGTCGCTGGGCAGGCAGGCCACCACCTCGTGCAATCGCGGGTCGAAATGCCCCGCCGCCGGGACGGCTTCCAACCCGGCCCGGCCCAGAGTTTCCAGCAACTGGGTGCGCACCATTCCAATGCCGACAGCGAGCTGATCGTCCGGATCGGCAGCCGCCTGCAGCGCCCGCTCGAGGTTGTCTAGCACCGGCAACAACCCGGACAGCAATTCCTGCCGGGCACCCGCTACCGCTTCCTGGCGACGACGCTCCGAGCGCCGCCGCAGATTCTCCAGGTCGGCCTGCAACCGCAGGATCTGGTTCTGCAGCTCATCGACTCCGCAAGCGTGGTCGGGGGATTCCGGCGACGGCCTGGGGGCGGACTCGGAGACCACGCTCACTTCCCTTCGTCGTCGGCTGCCGAGAACTCCGCGTCGACGACGTCATCGGCATCGGCGGCGGCATCGTCCGCACCGTCTGGACCGGCCTGGCCGTTGGCGCCAGTCTGGTAGACGCGCTGGCCGATCTCCAGCTGGCGCTGGCTGAGCTCCTCGGTGCGCCGGCGCAGTTCGGCCAGATCGGGCGCGTCCTGGTCAAGCAGCCCGCGCAGCTCGGCTATCTGGCTCTCAATCTCGCTTTTTTCCTCGTCCGAGAGCTGGTCGCTGTGCTCATTGACCAGCCGCTCGACTTGGTAGGCGGCGGCGTCGGCCTGATTTCGCAAATCGGCCAATTCGCGTCGGTCGCGGTCCTCGCTGGCGTGTCGCTCGGCATCCTGCACCAGGGCGTCGATCTGGTCCTTGTCCAGGTTGGTCGACGCCGTAATCGTGATTTTCTGCTCCTTGCCGGTGCCGGTGTCCTTGGCCTTGACGTTTACGATCCCGTTCACGTCGATGTCGAATGTGACCTCGATCTGCGGAACTCCACGCGGGGCCGGCGGAATCCCCTCGAGCCGGAACCGGCCCAGGGTCATGTTGTCGGCGGCCATGGCGCGCTCGCCCTGCAGGATGTGGATGTCGACCGCGGTCTGGCCGTCCTCGGCGGTCGAGAAGATCTCGGACTTGGAAGTCGGGATCGTGGTGTTGCGCTCGATCAGGGTCGTCTTCACCGATCCCAGCGTCTCCAGACCCAGCGAAAGCGGCGTCACGTCGAGCAGGACCACGTCGCGGACATCGCCGGTGATTATTCCGGCCTGGATCGCGGCCCCGATCGCGACGACCTCGTCGGGATTGACTGATCGATTGGGCTCTTTGCCGGTGAGTTCCTTGACCAGGTCTTGGACCGCCGGCATGCGCGTGGATCCGCCCACCATGACGATTTCGTCGACCTGCTCGGGGGTGATCCCGGCGTCGCGCAGTACCTTGCGAAACGGATCCACCATGCGGCGGTTGAGATCGCCGACCAACTCCTCAAAGCGCGACCGGCGCAGGGTAACCGCAAGGTGCTTGGGACCGGTCTGGTCGGCGGTGATGAACGGAAGGTTGATCTCGGTTTGCGGGGTCGTGGAGAGTTCGATCTTTGCTTTTTCGGCCGCTTCCACCAGGCGCTGCAGGGCCTGCGGGTCCGAGCGCAGGTCAATCCCTTGATCGCGCTTGAACTCGTCGACGAGGTGGGCGACGATGCGCTGGTCGTAGTCGTCGCCACCAAGGTGGGTATCACCGTTGGTGGCCTTGACCTCAAAGACTCCGTCGCCGACCTCGAGCACCGACACGTCAAAAGTCCCGCCGCCAAGGTCCCAGACCAAGATGGTTTCGGCGGACTTCTTCTCAAGACCGTAAGCCAGCGAGGCTGCAGTCGGTTCGTTGATGATCCGCAGCACGTCCAGCCCGGCGATGGTGCCGGCATTCTTGGTCGCCTGGCGCTGACTGTCGTTGAAGTACGCCGGGACCGTGATCACCGCCTGCTTGACCTCCTCGCCCAGATACTCCTCGGCGTCGGCCTTCAGCTTCTGCAGGACCATCGCCGAGATCTCTTCGGGAGTCACGTCGCTGTTTAGCTGCGGGATCCGAATTCGGGCCTCGTTACCCTTGCCGTCAACGATCTCGAACGAGACCTGTTCACGCTCGGAGTCAACTTCGTCGAAGCGGCGTCCGACGAATCGCTTGGCCGAGTAAATGGTGTTGGCCGGATTCAGCACGCTCTGGCGTCGGGCCAGCTGTCCGACGAGGCGTTCGCCGTTCTTGGAATAGGCCACCACCGACGGCGTGGTCCGGGCCCCCTCCACGTTGGTGATTACGGTCGGTTGCCCGGCTTCCATGAACGCGACCACCGAGTTGGTGGTGCCCAGGTCTATTCCGACAACTTTGGCCATCTGCTAGGTGCCTTTCTGATGCGTCCTCTTGGTCTTGGCCGAAGGGACAGGGTTTGGACTTTGGTCAATGGGTGCGGCGATCCGAATACGGCGACGAACTCAATGCCGCCGCCAGGACTTGGTCCATCGAATCGACGAACGTGAACTTGAATTTGCGGCGCACGTCGGCCGGGATTTCGCCGACTTCGGAGCGGTTCTCGGAAGGCAGGATTACCTCCCGAATTCCATGGCGCTGCGCCGCAAGCACCTTTTCCTTTACGCCGCCGATCGGCAGCACCCGGCCTTGGATGGTCACCTCGCCGGTCATGGCCAGGTCGCCGCGTACGCTGCGGCCCAGAAACGCCGACGCCAACGCGGTTCCCATCGCAATGCCGGCCGAAGGACCGTCCTTGGGGACCGCGCCTTCCGGCACGTGCAGGTGCACGAACGCGTCGGTGAGCACGTTGGGCTGGAATCCGAGCCTGCCGGCATGCCGGGTCACGTATGAAAGCGCCGCGTGGGCAGATTCAGTCATGACGTCGCCCAGATTGCCGGTGCAGAGGAATTCGCGCTTGCCGCGCGACCAGGCGGCCTCAACCGGGAGCAATTCCCCGCCGTGGGCGGTCACCGCCAGACCGTTTACAACGCCGACGCGGTCGCTCGTGTCTTCGCCGCGGTCCGTGTACGGCGCCGGCCCCAGCAGTTCGCGCAAGTCGGCGATCCGCACCACGCGGTGGGCCGGTTCGCTGGCCGCGCGGCGGCGCGCGACCTTGCGGCAGACCGCCGCGATCCGGCGCTCCAGCTCGCGTACGCCCGCTTCGCGGGTGTAGCGCTGCACGATCGCGGCCAGGGCCTCGTCGCTGAATCGCAGGCGGGTCTTGCCGGACGCGGCCAGGCCGTGATCCTTGAGCTGGCGCGGGACCAGGTGGCCCTTGGCAATCGCCATCTTTTCGCGGGCGGTATAGCCTTCCAGGCGGATTATTTCGAGCCGGTCGCGCAGTGTGGGAGGGATACCCCATTCGTTGTTGGCGGTCAGCAGGAACATGACTTTCGAGAGGTCGTAGCCAACTTCCAGGTAGTGATCGGAAAAGTTGCGGTTGTGCTCCGGGTCAAGCGCCTCCAACAGCGCCGACGACGGGTCGCCGCGGAAGTCGCGCCCGATCTTGTCGACCTCGTCAAGCACGAAAACCGGGTCGACCGCTCCGGCGCGCGCCATGCCCTGGATGATCCGGCCCGGCAAGGCGCCCACATAGGTGCGCCGGTGACCGCGGATTTCGGCCTCGTCGCGGACGCCGCCCAATGAAACCCGGATGTAGCGACGACGCACCGCCTGCGCGATCGCGCGCCCCAGGCTGGTCTTGCCGACTCCCGGGGGCCCCACTAGGCAGAGGATTGGGCTCTGCGATTCGTCGGTCAGGGATCGGACCGCGAGGTACTCGACAACCCGTTTCTTGACCTTCTCCAATCCGAAGTGGTGGCGGTCAAGGACCCGGCGCGCGGACTTCAGCCCGACCCGCCGCCGCCGGCTCTGGGCCGGTGGCCACGGGAGGTCCAGGAGGGTGTCGATGTAATTGCGCACGACCGCCAGTTCGGGCGAGGCCGGCGATATCCCTTCCAGCCTTTCGATCTCCTTGGTCGCGCGGACGCGGACTGTTTCCGGCATGTTTGAACCGGCGATTGCCTCCAGCAGTTCCTCGCGTTCGTCACCAACCGCGTTGGCGATGCCCAACTCGCGCTGAATCGTGCGAAGCTGCTCTTTCAGGTAGAAATTCCGTTGCGCGGATTCGATGCCCTCCTGGATCTGGCTCTGGATCGAGGAACGCACGTCCAGCGTGCGGATCCAACCGTTCAGGAGAGCGGTGACCGCGAACATTCGCTCGTATACGTCGAGTTCTTCCAGCAATTGCTGCTGGTGCTCGGGATCCTCGACCAGCTTGGCGGCGGCCAAGTCGGCCAGATATCCGGCATGGGTAATCCGCCGGGCCAGCGAGACGACTTCGGGCGCCACCTGGTTGCTCTTTTCGGCGTACTCGTGAATCTGCGTCGACAGCGTGCGCCGCAGTGCCTCCAGTTCGGGACCGTTGCGCATCGACTCGTTCAGCGGCGTGATCATCGCCACCAGGCCGTCGCCATCGCGCTCGGTGGCCAGAACCTGGGCCCGTTCCTGGCCCTTGAAAAGTGCCGAGTAGCCGCCGGATGGGATCAGGTATTGGCGGACGAGCGCGCAAACGGTCCCGACGGTGTACAAGTCGGCGTCTTGGGCGTCGCCGGCAGATTGCAGCAGTAGCACGTTTTGAGCCCCGTCGCGTAGGCGCTCCAGAGCCCACAATGAAGCCGGGTCGGTAACCTGCAGCGGCTGCGAGATGCGCGGGAACGCCACCTGCTCGGATAGAACCACGACCGGCAGTTCGGTCGCACCGGTGACGCCCTCGGCGTCAACTTCCAGCGCGTCTTGGGGCATCGAATCAGGAGTCAGGGAGGCTATCACTTTCTTACTGTGCAAATAGTGTACTTGTTGAGCGTGTAGATGTCAACTTTTATGACATTCGGTTGATTAAGCGGCTGGCGCGCCAATAAAATTCCCGCGATGATCCGTCGAAACCGGATGCTGACACGTCGCCGGGTGCTGGGCGCCGGGCTTGCAGGGCTTTTGCCCGCCGCCTGCCGGCCGGTATCCGATGCGCCGTCCGGTCCAACCCCGGAGCCCGCCGGGCCGACCATCGGCGACCCCAACATTGCGCCGCTTCTGGTCGCCTCTCCGGGCGATTCCGAGATCGCCCGACCGGTGCTGGTGGAATTCACCCGCCAGAACCCCAGCCTGCTGGCGCGCTGGGAGAAGGTCGAAGGCGACTTCACCGCGGTCCTGGAGGCGCGGCTGGCGACTGCCTCGGCGCCGGACGTGGTCCGGGTGCGGGAAGGCCAGATTGGCCGCTGGCGCCACGCGGGCCTGCTGGCCGGTTTCGGCAATGACGAATTGTTCGAACAGTTGCCGGCGTTGCTCTACGCCGGCGCGCGGGCGGGCACCTTTGACCCCGACGGCGTTCCTTGGGGAGTCCCGCACTATCACGACGCGATGTTTCTGGCCTACAACTCGGCCCACTTGGGCCGGGTCGGCGGCAGGGTGCCGGAGACGCTCGAAGAACTTGCCGGATTCGCCAGGGAACTGCAGGCTCGACATTCGTTGCGCAGCCCCGTCAGCATCAACCTCGCGCCGAAGGCCAACGCCAATCTGCCCTGGTGGGGATTGCTCAAGGCGGCGGCGGTGTCGTTTGAACAGACCGAGGCGGGCGTCTCCGAGGCGGCGGCGGTGCTGGATGCGCTCCGGGCGATGGTGGTCGAGGACGGAACCCTCGATCCCGGAATCGAACGGCCCGACTACGACCGCCTGGCGGATGGGGACTGTGCGTTTGCAATAGTGGGCGCCTACAGCGGACCGCGTCTGCAGTCGGCCGGGGCGCCGATCGCATTTGCCCCGCTTCCCGGCGTATCCGGGCCGGGCCGGCGCAGCGTCTGCTGGACTCCGGCTTTTGCCCTCGCCAGTCGCCCGCAACCCCATCCGGCGGGGGCGCGACTGGCGGTCCACCTGGGTTCCATCGACAAATCCGGCGAGTTTTGGGGGCCGCGACATTTCGCCCTTTCCGGCAGCCTGCCGCCCGCCTATCCCGGCCTCTTGAGAGATTCCTCGGTCAGCGCGCACTTTCGGCGTTGGGTGGATCCGGCGGTCCTGAATTCAGTCCTGGAGCAGGCGGCGCCGGTCGACTTCTTGTGGCAACCCTGGTTCCAGCCGTGGGAACATCGCTGTCAGGAGCTTGTCATGGACGCCGTGCTGGGGCAGACCGAACCGGTGGCCGCGGCAATGCAGATGTGGTCCGACGCCGCCACCTACGGCGACTCGACCGACTCCTAGCGGCAACCGGCCCGGACTACGGTCTTGTGGTTGGACCGGACCGGCAATCACCGGGGCCGATGCTGACGCGATGGTCGCTGAGCGGGTATTGCCGGCACCGGTTGCGAAAACACACCGGCCGCCGAATTCACCGGTTGGGGCTTGCAATATCCCCCGTACCAGGCGCCAGTATGTCCCAACGCCGGGACGTATACCCCGCGGCCGCGCCCGGCTCGGCGCAATTTCCCGGAAACCGCCGGCCGGATACGTAAGCCTCATACAATAACGGTGAGTTGATCGGAAGCGCTATTGCAAGGCGCCGGCGAATCGGATCCAAATTGCTATTGACCTGCTCCTATTTCGCGTTTATCAGGCCGGTGTATCCGGTCGGCCCGCGCATGTAGCACCCGACCCACTACACCGGCCAGCAGAGGTAACCCCTCTGCTTTTTTCTTTTTGAAGCCCAGCCAACATTCGAAACCAACCCCAGCAGTAAAGAGAAATCGGAAATGGTAATCGTCACCAAGGTCGGCACTCCGGCCAGTGGAATCGAGCGGATTGAGGAACGTATCCGCGAGGAAGGCCTCAAGCCGCACCGAATCGAAGGCTCCACCCTGACCGTGATCGGCGTGATCGGGTCGCCGACCGAAGAATTCCGGGAACAGATGGCGGTGTTTTCCGGTGTCGACCGGGTATTGCGGATCGGGCGGCCCTACACCCTGGCCGGCCGCGGCGACGGCCGCACCGACACCGAATTCGAAGTCGGTTCGGCCCAGTTCGGGGGTCCCGGCGTCACGATGATCGCCGGCCCCTGCACCATCGAGTCACGCGAGCAGCTGTTTTCGACCGCCAAGGCGGTGAAGGCGGCCGGTGCCTGCGTTCTGCGCGGCGGTGCGTTCAAGCCGCGGACGTCACCGTACAGCTTCCAGGGTATGGCCACCGAGGGCCTCGAACTCCTGCGCGAGGCGTCCGAGGAGTTCTCGATTCCGACTATCACCGAGGTGATGGAACCGGGTCTCGTCGAACAGGTCTCCCAATTCACCGACATCCTGCAAATCGGCGCCCGCAACTCACAAAACTTCCCGCTGTTGCGCGAAGCCGGACAGAGCGGGCTGCCGGTGATGGTCAAGCGCGGTCCTTCGAGCACGATCGAAGAATGGTTGCTCTCGGCCGAATACGTCTTGGCCGCCGGCAATCCCAAGGTGCTGCTCTGCGAGCGTGGAATCCGCACCTTCGAGACATCCACCCGCGCGACCCAGGACATTTCCGCCATCGCCATGGCCAAGCGCCTCTCGCACCTGCCGGTGATCGTCGACCCGGCGCACGGGACCGGCAAGTGGTACCTGGTGGAAGCAATGACCCTGGCCGGCGTGGCGGCCGGCGCCGACGGAGCAATGCTCGAAGTGCACCCCGAGCCCGACCATGCCATCTGCGACGGCCCGCAGAGTCTCACGTTCGCCAATTTCGAACAGGCGATGCGACGGCTCCGGCAAATGTCCGATGCGCTGGGTCGGCCGTTGCGCGAACCGGCGTTAGCCGCCGCTTGAGAATGAAATTGCCTCATCCGGGGATGGCTTCGGCCATAAATTCGGCCTCGGCCGTGCGGGGCCGCATACAGGTGCCGGGCGATAAGTCGATAACCCACCGGTCTCTGCTGCTGAACGCCCTGGCCCGGGGCGGCGCGCGGGTTCGCGGTGCCGGGCTCGGTGGAGACTGCCGCTCCAGCATCGCCTGTCTGCAGGGCCTGGGGGTAAGCGTGCTCCGGGATGGTGACCAGCTTGTCATCGACAGCCCCGGCGTAGATGGTTTCGACGAGCCTGCGAGCCCCCTCGATTGCGGAAATTCAGGCACCACGATGCGGCTGCTGCTGGGACTGCTGGCCGGATGCGGCCGGTTCGCGGTGGTGGTCGGAGACGATTCGCTCTCGGCCCGTCCGATGGGCCGCGTGGCCGGCCCGTTGCGCCGCATGGGGGCCCGGATATTTGGCCGCGGCGGCGGAGAACTGGCCCCGTTGGCGGTCCTTCCGGCCTCGCTGTCCGGGACCCAAATCGACGTTCCGGTCGCGTCGGCGCAGGTTAAGAGCGCGCTGCTTATCGCCGGTCTCAACGCTGACGGCGTCACTCGAATCAGGCAACCGGCCCGGTCGCGCGATCACACCGAAATCATGCTCGCGGCGATGGGCGCTGGACTTGAGATTGATGGCGCCGAGCTGGCGATCGAGGGCGGCCAGCGGCTGGAGACGATCGACGTGGACGTGCCGGGGGATTTTTCTTCGGCCGCGTTCTGGCTCGTGCTGGGCGCCAGCCACCCCGATGCGAGCCTGGAGATCGCCAACGTCGGCATCAACCCGACCCGCGCCGGCACGCTCTCCGTCCTGAAACGCATGGGGGCCAAGATTGCGATCGATCCCAACCCCGCCGGGGCCGAGCCGTCAGGAACCCTGGCGGTGGACAGTTCGTCCCTCAGCGCGACCGAAATCGGCGGCGCCGAGATTCCGATCCTCATTGACGAAATTCCGGTGCTGGCGGTGGCCGCCACCCAGGCCGAAGGCACCACGAGGATCCGCGACGCCGGTGAGCTCCGCGTGAAGGAGACCGACCGAATCTCGGCTACGGTCAGTAACCTGGCGGCCATGGGCGCCCGTATCGAAGAGTTGCCCGACGGGATGGTAATCGAGGGTCCCACGCCGCTGAGCGGGGCGCGGCTGGATTCACACGGCGACCACCGGGTCGCGATGGCGATGGCAGTGGCCGCGAGCATCGCCGGCGGGGAAAGCCGGATCGACGATGCGGCCGCGGTGAACATCTCCTACCCCGGGTTCTTTGACGAGCTAGGCCGGGTCTGCGCAGCCTGACCGTGCGATTCGCCGTACTTGGCTACCCGATCGGTCATTCGCTTTCGCCGCCCATGCATGAGGCTGCGTTCGCCGGCGCCGGCCTTGCCGCCAGTTACGAAGCGCTTTCGGTGCTCCCCCAAGAGCTGGAAAGTCGGCTAGACGAACTGCGCAGCGGCCGTTGGAACGGGTTCAACGTGACCATTCCGCACAAGGTCGCCGCGCTGGAACTGGCCGACAATCCGGACCCGCTGGCCGTTCGGATCGGAGCCGCGAACACGCTCTGGTGCCGCGAGGGGCGGATCCGCGCCGGCAATACCGATATCACCGCCATGCGCGAGATCATCGACTCTGCCCGAGTCGGGTCCGACGCCCCGGCCGTGTTGATCGGGGCGGGCGGTGCGGCCCGGGCGGCGCTGCTGGCCCTTTCGGAATTCGATCGCCTGACGATCTTGAACCGGACCCCGGCCAATGCCCGGGCGCTGGCCGCCGAGTTGTCGCCGGGTGCCCGCGTTCTCTCCCTGGACGACCCGGCCGGCGCCGAAGCGGCGCGAGCCGCCACGCTGATTGTCAACGCCTCCAGCATGGGGATGACCGGCGGTCCGGCGGCCGGCCGTTCGCCCCTGCCGGAAGGCTGTCTGGGCCGCCACCACGTGGTGTTCGACATGGTCTACCGTCCGGTGGAGACCCCGCTGCTCGCTGACGCCCGCAAAAGCGGCGCCCGCACCATCGACGGCCTGACAATGCTTGTCCTGCAGGGTGCGGCCAGCTTCTCGATCTGGACCGGTCGCGACCCGGACAGGGCGGCGATGCGACGCGCCTGCGAGCGGGCGCTGTGAAGCAAGCGAACCGTCCGTCGCGCATCTGGCTGGTCGGCCTTTCCGGATCCGGCAAGTCGACCGTCGCCCGTGAACTGGCGGCCCTGCTGGACTGGCGCGTCTTGGATTCTGACCAGGAAATCAGGAACCTGGCAGGGATGGATATACCCGAGATATTCGATGTCCTCGGCGAAGACCACTTTCGCGAGATGGAACGGTCGATTGCGGCCCGCGCCGCCGAGGCCTGCCGGGTCGTCGTCGCGACCGGCGGGGGGCAGATGGCCAACGGCTGTCTGGCCGAAGTTATGCTGGGCAGCGGTGCGGTCGTTTACCTGCGAGCGCGCCCGCGGACCTGCGCCTCTCGCTTGGCGACTCAGCTCGGCACCGAGGGGCGTCCGATGCTGGGCGGGGAAGGCAGTCTCACCAAGAAGCTCGACAGCCTGCTCAAGCGCCGCCGGCCGATATACGAGTCGGCGCACCACAGTCTGGACGTTGACGGTACCGAACCGCGCCGCCTCGCAATGAACATCAGGGAGATGCTCGATGCTGACCCAGCCTGACGGGTACACACCCGAGTACGTGGCCATCGGGCAGGGAATCCTGGACGACCTCGGAAGGGAGCTGGCGCTGCGCGGGGTGGAGCCCGCCGCCGCGTTCCTGATCGGGGACGAATCAGTCGACGCCCATTACGGGGACCGCGTCGCAAGCGCGCTCGAGGAAGCAGGATGGCGTGTTTGGCGCCGGACGGTCCCGGCCGGCGAGGAGAGCAAATCAGTGGCCGCCGCCGAGCAGCTGTGGCAGTGGCTGCTCCGTTGTCGCGCCGAGCGCTCAGACCTGATAGTGGCCCTCGGCGGCGGCGTGGTGGGAGACCTGGCCGGATTCGTGGCCGCCACTTGGGGACGCGGTATTGCCTGGGCGCAGGTGGCTACCACCCTGCTCGCCCAGGTTGATTCCAGCATCGGCGGCAAGGTCGCGGTCGACCTGCCCGGCGGCAAGAACATGGTCGGCGCATTCCACAATCCGGTGCTCTCGCTCCTGGACACCCTGACCCTGCAAACCCTGCCGCAGCGCGACCTTGCCTCCGGGTGGGTGGAGGCGATCAAACACGGATTAATCCGCGACGCTGCCTATCTGGCCGAACTCGAACGGGCCCCGTTCGACCTCCGCGATCCGGAAATGCTGGAACTGGCGGTGCGAAATTCGGTGCGCATCAAGTCCGAGGTTGTTGTCAACGACCCCTTCGACCGCGGGCTGCGGGCAGTGCTCAATTACGGCCACACGGTCGGGCACGCGATCGAAACCCTCGGCCAATATCGCCGTCACCGTCACGGCGAAGCGGTCGCGATCGGGATGGCCGCCGCCGGATACATCTCGACCAAGCTCACCGGCCTCGGAAACGACGAGCTGGAACGTCAGAACGCGTTACTTAAGGCCTGCGGCATCGAACTTGCGGCTTCGGGCTTTGCGGCCACCGAAGTCGTGACAGCGATGCAGGCGGACAAGAAGTCGGCCGGCGGACGCCCACGCTGGGTGCTGCTGGAGGAGCTGGGGACGGCCAGCGCCGGTCATTCCGTCGATGACACGCTGGTGCGCGAAGCGCTGGCCGCCATCGGCATTTGACGCCAAGCCCCCTAGAATTTTCGCGGCCGGTGCTGGCAATCCCCGAATAGTTGCAACCCAACCGCTAAGAGGCCTGCGAACTTGGAGCAATTCGGCTCCTTTCTGGCAATAGTCATCGCGCTGCTGGGCGCCTTCGCCGCGGCGGTGTGGGTGGCAGCCATCTTCTGGGCGTTCAACGATGTCCGCGGGCGAACGCTCGACATCTACGTACGCCTGTTCGCGACGCTGCTGGTCGCGGTCCTAGGCCCGGCCGGAGTGGTCCTTTACCTGATCCTGCGTCCTCCCGAAACCCTCGACAGCGTATACGTGCGGGCCCTGAACGAAGAAGCGATCCTGCGTGAATTGGAAGCCGGTACGCGACGGCCCGGACCGGTCCCCGAGCCCGGCGGCGGCACCGGACCGGTAATCGTTCCCTTCCGCGGGCACGTTCCCCAGATCGATCCGGAAGCGTGGGTGGCGCCGGGCGCCGTAATCGTCGGCCAGGTAACCCTCGAGCGGGGGGTCACCGTCTGGTACAACGCGGTAATCCGGGCCGACCACGAGCCGATTTCGGTCGGCGCCGGATCCAACATCCAGGACGGCGCGGTCCTGCACATCGAACATGGGCAGCCGGTCGTGATCGGCCGCAACGTAACCGTGGGTCATGGCGCCATAGTGCACAGCGCAACCATCGAGGACGGCGCACTGATCGGGATGGGCTCGACGGTCCTGGACGGGTCGCGCATCGGCGAGCGAGCGGTGGTGGGTGCCAACGCGCTCGTGACTCAGAACACCACCTGCCCGCCCGCATCGCTGCTGCTTGGGGTACCGGCCAAGGTCGTTGGCCAGGTCCGGCCCGAGCAGATCGACTACATGCGGCGCAACGCCGCCGAATACAGCCAGCTGGGCGCCGAAAACCTGGCCGGCGGGGACCAGGGCATGGCCGGTAGCGAACCGCGTTGAAAGTGCGGGTGCTCTACTTTGCCCAATTGGCGGAAATCGTCGGACTGCGCGAGGAGATCTTCGACCTTGAACCGGGCGCCACGACGGGGCTGCTTTTTCGCCGCATTGGCATCGACCATCCCGGTGTCGGCGAACTGAAGGGGTCGTTGCGGCTGGCGCTCAACTGTCAATTCGTCAACGATTCCGAACCACTTAGCGATGGCGATGAATTCGCCTTGATTCCGCCGGTCAGCGGTGGCTGACCTGGTGCGCGTGGAGCTCCACGCGCACACCTGGTGGTCGGGTGACTGCGGGGTCAGTCCTCGCGATTTATGTCAAGCCGCCCGCGATGCCGGGATTGACGTCCTGGCGGTCACCGACCACAACCAGATCGGCGGCGCTTTCGAGGCCCGCGATTGCGGGATAGTCGATGTGATCGTGGGCGAGGAAATTCGTACCGACCGCGGTGAGTTGCTGGCCTACTTCCTCAAGGAGTGGATCCCGCCGCGTCTGCCGCCGATTGAGACGATCGCGCGCATCCGCGACCAGGGCGGGGTAGTTTCGATCCCGCACCCGCTCGACCGGGACCGCAACAGCACGCTCGCGGCCGATCAGCTGGATGCGGTCGTTCCGCTGCTGGACATGGTCGAGGTATTCAATTCGCGGGTAATCAAACCGGACCGCAACCGCCGGGCTTCGGAATTGTGCCTGCGCAACGGCAAGATTCCCGCAGTGGGATCGGACGCCCACACGCGTGGAGAAGTCGGCAACAGCTGGCAGGAAATTCCCGAATTCGACGGACCGCAGCAGTTCCTCGCCGCCATGCAGGATGCGCGCCTGAACACCCGGCGCGCATCGCCGTTGGCGCGAATCGCGTCCAACTGGCAGAAGGTTCGCAAGCGGATGTTCGGGCCGGACGTGGCCGAACTGGCCGGCACCGGCCGCTGAACCGGCGCCGGTTCAGCCGGTGCTGCGGCGTACGTGCTGGATCCGCTGCAGGGCGGTGAAATTGGTCACCGCGGCCAGGACCCAGACCGCCGCCAACAGGATCCAGTCGGCAACCACGGCCGCCGCCACCAGGGAGAGTCCGAGAATGAGCAACCGTTCGGGACGCTGCAGAAAGCCGACTTTGCATTCCAGCCCCAAACCCTCGGCGCGGGCGCGGCAATAGCTGACCATCAACGAACCGCTGATTGCCAGCAGCGATCCGAATACCCCCCAGTGCCCGGATGACTGGGCATAGTGCCAGGAGAGTCCTGCGAAGAAAAAAATCTCTACGTAGCGGTCGAGCACGGAATCCAGAAACGCCCCAAACCGGCTGGCACTGCCTTGCAGTCGGGCCAGCGCGCCATCGAGCGAATCCAGCGCCGTCGCCGGGAGAAGGACTATGCCGGCCCAGAGGTGGTAATCGAACGCGATCAGCAAGGCCGGGACCAGATTGAGGGCCGATCCGAAAATCGTGATCGAGTTGGGCGTCAAAGGCGTGCGGTCCACGATCCGGGCCAGACCCGTCATCAGCTTTCTGAACCGCTCCTGCAGCCGGGACCAGCTCAATTCCCGATCGCCCTGCCGGCAGTGGGTCCCAGGTTTTCGGATTGGATGCGCGAGCGGGCGCGCAGGAGTTCGACATAGTAGTCGTACACCCGGGTAGCCACGACCTCCCAGGAGAAATCGTTGACCCGTTGGCGACCGGCGCGCCGGAAGCGGTCGGCGGTGCCCGGGTGCTGCAGCAGGCGCAGAATCCCACGGGCCAGGGCGCGTTTGTCATCGGGAGCGCAGTAGAGGACCGCGCTTCCGTCGGGTGAAACCGTCCGGTATCCGGGGATGTCCGAAGCGACCACCGGAGTTCCGGCGGCCATGCCTTCCATGAGCACTATCCCCTGGCTCTCGCGCGCCGAACCCTGGGCCGGCGCCACCAAAATGTCGGCCGACTGCAGATACGCGCGCTTTTCGTCTTCGGAGACGCGGCCGGTGAAGATCGTGTCCTGGATACCGGCCCGCTGCAGGCGCCGGCGCGCCCGCTGCAGTTGGCCCTGGTCGTAGGCACCGACCACCACCAGTCGCGCGTCGGGACGCAGACGTCGCACCGTAGCCATCGCATCCAGCAGCAGCGGCAGGCCCTTACGTTTTTCCATACGGCCGAGAAACATGATCGCCGGGCGCGAACCGGCCATTTCGGCGATCGGTTCGGCCGGGGTCCCGAACCACTCCGGGTCGATTCCGTTGGGGATGATCCGGTACTCGCCAGGGAACGCCCGCCAGACGAAGTCTCTGGCGGCGACCGAAACGGCTATCTTGCCGTCCAGGCGTCTGTGGAATCCCTCCAGCAACGGTTTGTAGGCACGGTAGACGGTCGAAGTCTTGCGGGTGGCGTGGAAAGTCCCGATGTTTATGGCGCTGGAGAGCCGCAGCACCTGGAGCGGCAACACCGGTGCCATCGGCTCGTGGATGTGGACGACGTCGAATCCGCCGTCCTCAGCGAGCTCGCGCTCGATCGCCGGCCGCATCCGCGGCGAAAGCGCCAGTCGCGCGATGGATCCGTTGCTGCGGACCGGTACGATCGTGCGCGAGATCCCGACCACGCCCGGGGTGTCCAGGTTGCCCACCGGCGCCGAGCTCGGGGCCATGATCTTGACGAAGTGACCGCGCCGCCTGAAGATCCGTGCCAGGTTCGAGATGTGGGCGCCGACCCCGCCCGGCACCGCGAAATCGTACGGCGAGACGAGGCATACGCGCAGGCGCTCCGGGTCGGCCGGGCGACTAGGCGACTCGATCACAGCCGTTGGACCGGGGTCAGCACTCGGACGCCGGCCAGAAGGTGCGGAACTGGTACCACTGGTCCGGGGCCGTGCGAATGAGGCGCTCGAGACTGGCGACGGTGGCCTGCAACAGTCGTTTCACCTCGGCCTCGCGGGGCGCCGACCGGTCAGGGATGATCGATTCGGCGACGCGCAGGATCGCCTGACCCGAACCGCCCCGGTAGACGACCAGAGGGACAATCTCGGCGTTGGTGCGTATCGCCAGCTTGGCGACCCCGGCCGGCAAGCGGGTGATCCGCCCGAACCAAGTGACCGGGACCCCGCCCTGCTCCAGCGGCCGATCGACCAGGATCGCCACCCGGCCGCCTTTCCGCAGGACAGAGAACATCTGCCGGATATCACGACGCATGTCCAATGATTTCATGCCCAGATGAACGCGCAGACGCCGAAACACCTCGGTCATGCCGGGGTTGGCAAACGATTCCTGGACGACGTGGATCTCGGACAGCGAGGCGCCCCAGGAGGCGGCGGCATCCCAGGTCCCGAAATGGCAGGTGGCAACGATAACCGGCCCGTTGTAGGCGATGTGATGGGCGCGCTGGCGCGCCATCGGCGAATAAAAGTGCAACTGGCGATGCAGCTCGACCGGCGGGGCCAGGTAGGCTTCGGCCATCGAGAGGGCCTGCAACAGGAAGTTCTCGATCGACCGGCGGGCCAGGCGACGGACCGTATCGTCACCGGCCGCGGCCCCGAGCATGACGGCCATGTTGGAACTTGTCGACGCGCGCATCTTCGCCGACAGGCGGAAGACGATATGAGCGATCAGATTGACGACCGGACGCTTGATCGCCCAGGGGACCATGTTCGTCAGGCGGCAACCGGCTTCGAAAAGCATCAGCCAGGCCCAGCCTCGTGGCATCAGTTGGCCACTTCGACCGCACGGGTTTCTCTGATTACTGTCACCCGCACCTGCCCCGGATTGGTCATTTCGGCCTCGACTTCGGCAGCAATTTCGCGCGCGATCCGCAGCGCGCCCAGCTCGTCCACATCCCCTGGATCGACCGCGATCCGCAATTCGCGCCCGGCTTGCAGGGCGAAGGAATTGACCACTCCATCATGCGAATTGGCGATCTGCTCCAAAGCTTCCAATCGCTTGATGAACAGTTCGCTGGTTTCGCGCCGGGCTCCCGGCCGCGATGAGGAAATCGCGTCCGCGGCCGCGACAACGAAGGCTTCCGCCGACGCCGGATAGACGTCGAAGTGATGGGCTTCGATGGAGTGCGCGATCGACTCGTCCACCCCGTACCGGCGGCAGCGCTGAGCGCCGATCTGGGCATGCTTGCCATCCACTTCGTGCGAAAGCGCCTTGCCGACGTCGTGCAGCAGGCCGCCGGCCCGGGCAACCTTGCTGTCGGCGCCCATTTCGCCGGCCAGCACGCCGGCCAGGTGGGCAACCTCGACCGAGTGCGAAAGCACGTTCTGACCGTAACTCTGCCGGTAATTGAGCTGGCCGAGCAGGAGCACCAGCTCCTGGTGCAGCTTGGGCACCTTGGCTTCGAAGCACGCGCGTTCGCCGGCTTCGCGGATTGACTTGCGGACCGCTACGCGGGCGCGGTTGAAATGCTGTTCGATGCTGACCGGGTGGACGCGACCGTCCTCGATCAGGCTCGAGAGCGTGCGGCGGGCGATTTCGCGCCGAATCGGGTCGTGCGAGGAGAGAGTCACGGTCTCGGGGGTGTCGTCGATCAGGAGATCCACCCCGGTGATGGCTTCGAACGCCCTGATGTTGCGTCCTTCGCGACCGATGATCTGGCCCTTGGACTCATCGCCGGGGAGCTTCACGGCCGACGTGGTTGAGCTCTGGGTTACCGCGGAAGCCACCCGCTGAAGGCTGTTGGAAACCAGCCAGCGCGCCCGGAGATCGGCTTCCTGCCGGGCCTGCTCTTCGGCCCCGCGCACGATCTGATCGGCCAGTTCGCGAGATTCCTCGGTCACCTTCTCCATCAGCTGGGTTCGGGCCTGGGCGTGGGTCAACTGGGCAACCTCTTCCAGGCGGACAGCGTGATCCGCCTGGCGCTCGCTCAACTGCTTCTGCTGCTCGGCCAGGTCCGACTCGCGTCGCAGCAATTCCTGTTCGCGCTTTTCGAGATTCTCGGAGCGGCGGTCCAGCCGCTGCTCGCGCCGCTTGGCCTCGCGGTTGCGCTGCCGGATTTCTCCCCGCTGGTCGCTGGCCTGCTTTTCGACGTTTTTGCGGAGCGCGTTGGCCTGGTTGGTCGCCTCGGCAATCAGCTCGCGCTGTTTTTGCTCAACCTTGGCGAGTTCGGATTCAAGATTTAGTGCGAATACGTCCGCCTGGCGGCGCGCAATGAGCATCTGCAGCAGGTATCCGCCGGCGAGCGCGATCAATGCCACTGCCGCGATCAGGAAGACGATCGCGACCCAGTTGTCTAGCAAAGACATGGGGTATTCCTCGATGTCGGTCGCGATGACGCGCCGCCGCAGGCGCCGGACGGACCGGGCGCCGCCCGGTGATGCGGGCCGAGGGATTCTGTTGTTGAATCGGAGGCGAGAGTGTCATCGTGGAGGCCCTGCAGGCCCCGGTTGTTATCTGCCGCGATTATCCACTTTTGGCCGCCTAGCTCCGGCCGCGGTCGTCAAGGAACCTGGCGTAGAAGCTGGCGCTGGCTTCGGCAACGCTGACGTGGGTGAAGTTGTCCAGTACCCGGCGCCGGCCGGCCCTCCCGTAATGGCTGCGCAGGCCGGGCGAGCGTAGTCGATCCAGTGACCGGGCCAATGCCCCGGGGTCGGCCTGCGGGACGATCAGTCCGGCTTCGCCAATGACCAGCGGGATGGCGCCCGAATCCGAACCGACGACTACCCGCTCGCAAGCCATGGCCTCAACCAGCACCCTGCCGAACTGTTCCATCCAATTGGACCGATCCAGCGAGGGCAGCACCAACACCTGGACGGAGTTGAGGAATTCGGGCATTTGGCCCGAATCGAATCGGCCCAGGATCTCTATCCGGCCGGCCAGCGGCCCGTCCGTGCCGGCGCGGCGCAATTCACCGACCAGCGGCCCGGTGCCGGCGAAGCGCAGGCGCGGCGCCGGATCGAGCATCGCCGCGGCCTGCAGCAGCGTGGTCAATCCCTTCTCCGGCACCAGTCGGCCGGCGTAGCCGACCACCAGTTCTTCGCCGGCCGCTGCCCCGCCGCCGGCGGATGAAAACGTTTCCGGGTCGATTCCGAACTGCGGAATGGTCGCCAGTGGGCCAGCGAACCCCTTCGTGCGCAGCACCCGGGCCGCCTGCTCGGTGCCGGCAATAGCGCCGCAGGTGCGGTAGCAATAGCGCTCGACCAGCGAAAACGGCGGCGGGTAGCGCCGCAGCAGGTTCTGCCAAGCGAAAAACAGGCTGGGAATTCGACGCCGGCGCGCGGCGAAAGCGGCCAACCCGGCGGCCAGGTTGTAGGGCTCCTCGTCAATGTGCAAGAGGTCCGGACGGAGCCGGTCCAGCAGGCGACCGAGCCCCGGGAAATGGTGCAGGTGAAAACGCCCGTTAAAGCGACAGTCCAAGAAGTAAAACCGGTATCCGTCCGGGTCGCCCGGCTCGTGTTCCTGCCGCTCCTGACCTTCACCCCAGTGACGCGGCCCAACGGCGGCGACATCGAGGCCGGGCTGGGCGGACAGAGCGGTCAGCTTCTTGCGGTACTCGCGCGCCAGGAAAGCTTTTGAGAGGAGCAGTACCTTCATGCCAGTTCCCGGTAAACCGACAGGGTTTGCTGGGCGGTGTGCAGCCAGCTGAGCTCGGCGGCGCGGGCGGCGCCGGCGTCGATCAGTTCGGCGCGGGCAATCGGGTCCGAGCCCAGCACCCGGATCGCCTCGGCCCATTGCCCAGGATCATCGGGCGGCAACAGCAAGGCGGCGCCGCCGGTGACCTCCGGAGTGGCGCTGCAGGCGGCGGCAATGACCGGCACCCCGTGCGCCATCGCCTCGAGCGGTTCAAGACCGAATCCTTCGTAGCGCGAGGGCGCGAGCAGCATCCTTGCGCCGGCGTAAAGGGCGTGCTTGCGGGCCTCGCTAACCGGCCCGGTGAAGACCACCCAATCGTCCACCCCCAGCGCCCCCGCCAGCGCGGCATGGTCGGGTAGCAGATCGGTTCCCGCGTTGGGCACCGATCCGGCGACCACCAACTGCGGGCGGTCCGCGGCATCGATCTGCGCCAGGGCCATGATGGCGATCGCTATGTTCTTGCGAACGTCGCCAGAACCCAGATAGATGCAATACGGGCGCCGGATACCAAGATCGGCCAGGTGCACGTCGGTTTCCGCGCGGCTGATCTTCGGTGCCGGGTGGACGCCGAGATGGATGACCCGTACCTGCTCGCGCCGGATCTGCAGGTAGTGAACGATGTCGTCGGCCGCGGCCTGCGAATCGGCGATCACCAGACGGGCCCGTTTGACCGCCCGGGCCATCAACTGCAGATAGGCCCGCCAGCGCGGATCGGCCGAATACTCGGGAATCGCGAACCCGATCAAGTCGTGGATCGTGACCACGTCGATGCGGCCCAGCAATGGCCCGCTGAAGTAGGGAACGTGGCAGACATCGGGATCGCGTTGCAGCACCGTAAGCGGCCAGCCAACCTGCTCCCACCAGAGTTTGTCAAGACGCGCGCCCAGGCGCTGGGGCGGCCGCGCGGCCTCCACTCTGCAGTCCGGGGCCGCGCGGCGCAGCGCGGCGCAGAGGTTTTCGAAATACTGACCCGAACCGGTGGCGCGCTGTCCGGCAAACTGCCCGTTCAGAAGGATGTGCATTGCGCGGGCATGGCGCGCGCCGGAAGTCGGCGCGCTAGCTCTTGTTTACGCCGATACGGCGACCTACTCCGTATAGCGTGCTGTCGTCGTATTTCTCCTGGTGCTTTAGCTGCAGAAGGACTGAGAGCACGGCGGCCCCGATAAACAACTCCCACGACCGGTCGACGATGGCGAAAACGAAGGGAAACAGGCGGTAGGTGACCGAGGTCGCAAAAAACGTGCGTCGCCTGGTAAGCAGCGCGATTGCCCAGATCCCCAAGGTGATGGCCGGGATAACCGGGAAGGCCCGGCCCAGATAGAAGTCGAGGAAGAACACGCACCAGCCGACCACGGTGGTTCCCCGGCTGCCGCCGCGGAACCGGGTAAATAGCGGCCAAAGTGCCCCGCTGGTCGCGCCGCCGATGCCGATCATGAGGGCGGCCCGGTCGCCCGGCAAGAACGTGTGGGAAATATGGACCGCCAGCAGACCGACCGCGCAGTTGCTGGCGAACGTCATGACGGCCGGCCGGTAGCCACCGTTGAAGAACGAACTGTATATCGACGCGTTGCCGGTGCCTACCCGCCGGAGGTCGGCGTGTGCGAAGACGCGCGTCCACACGTAGGCGAAAGGGATGGAACCGAGAACGTAGGTGGACAACGCGAGAACCGCGTACTGGGAAAGTTCTTCGGCCACGGTTATTGGCCACCCCCAAGTCGCAACGATCCTGCATTCACCCGAGGACGCCCGGCCACGGCGGCGGCGATCGTTTCGCGCCTGTCTGGCAGGCGATTGCTACAGGTCGCCCGATTGTACGGGGGCTTATGTGGACGACTAGACGAGTCCCCTCATACACTGCCGCCGGCAGTCTCTAGCACATGATCTAGCAAAGCGTATATACTTACGCCCCCATAACGGCATATGTACAACTCTGATACAGGGACTGATGTCGGAGACCTTCCGAACCTACCAGCAACGCGGCTACCTCTCGCGCCGCGGCTGCCAGCGCCTCAATCAGGTGCTGGCCGAATGCACCGACCTCTACAACGCCGAACTGCAGCTGTGGCGCCAGCAGTACAAGGAGACTGGCAAGAGCGATTCGCTGTTCGAGCGGATGAAAGCATTCACGGTGACCCGCAACTCAGATCCTTTCTGGGGCTCCGTGTCGGTAGACGTCGGGCGCGGAGTGCTGATCCGGATGGAAGAAGCCCGCAAGGCCTTCTACCGCCGGTGCCAGGCAGGAGAGGAACCCGGTTTTCCCAGGTTCAAACCTTACCACCGCTACCGCACCGTCCAGATCGAGCAGCCGACTCCGGCGATGGTCAGGCTCGATGGTCTCGGCTATGCGGTCCGGATCAAGGGCCTGCCGGTGGTAAGGCTCAGGACCAAGCGGTCACTGCCGCCGGCAGCGAACTTAAAGACCATCCGCGTTACCTTCCGGGGACGCCGGCCATCGGTGTGCCTGACTTACGCGGTGGAGTTGGAACCTTTGCCGAAAAGCAGCTCCGGGGTCGGGCTGGACATGGGCGTACTGAGCCGCATTACCACCAGCGAGGGCGAGAAGATTGAACGCCGCCGACCAGACCGAGAAGACATCGCCCGCAAGCAGCGGAGGCTGTCGGCGTGCGAGAAGGGCAGCAACAGGTTTCAGAAGCGGCGCCGGGTCCTGGCCAACGCCCACGACCGGGCAAGGGTCAGGGACCGCAACCGGTGCCATGAGATCACCACCGACCTGGTGCGAAGATTCGGGTTCATCGCGCTTGAGGACCTTGACAAGCCGAAGTTGACCAGGTCGGACGGAGCAAGGAAGCGCGGTCTTAACCGCGCGATATTGGAGCAAACCTGGGGACGGATCACTCAACAGTTGATCTATAAGGCCGAGAGCGCCGGTAGAGAGCTGGTATTCGTCGATCCCCGGTACACATCGCAGCGCTGCTCATCCTGCGGGGCGATGGTCAAAAAGGGCCTTAAGGAAAGAAGGCACGTATGCGGTTGCGGTCTGGACTTAGACCGCGACCACAATGCGGCCTTGAACATCCTTTACAAGGCCCTCGCGGGTGGGGTTTTCCCCGCGGCTGCCGGCGAGGCAGCGTAAATGTATTCTGGCTGGCCGATGGTTGGTTATGTATATAAGCCCCCTTGTACGGCTGGCGATTTCCAACTAAATCCAAGAAAACTGGCGAAATTGAACGGAAAATTCCAACGTCTACGCTCACCGTGCGGAATGCACCGATGCCATTAGATCCACGCTTGTTCAGGCCCGACGCGGTCAGCCCGGAGATGACCGCATTCAATGCCCGGCTGGGCGCGGAGATTTCCGCCGTGCCGCCGATCACCGAATTCGATCCGGCCGAGGTGCGCGGCGCCGAGCGCGAAGGCCGTCCCGGCAAACCGCCGCCGGTTGCGCTGGACAACGCCTGCGAGTTGACCTGCGCCGGACCGTCGGGTGAAATCCCGTTGCGGGCCTTCATACCCCGGGAGTGCGCCGGCGCATACCTGCACATCCACGGAGGGGGCTGGGTGCTGGGCGGCTACGACCTCCAGGACGAGGCGCTCTGGCGGATGGCCCGGGAGACCAACCTGGCCGTTATCAGCGTTGAATACCGGCTGGCGCCGGAGCATCCCTACCCGGCTGGGCCGGACGACTGCGAGGCGGCCGCCCGCTGGCTGGTCGAGAATTCCCGCCCCCGATTCGGGACCGACTGCCTGGTAATCGGCGGCGAATCGGCCGGCGCGCACCTCTCCGCGGTAACTGTCCTGCGGATGCGTGACCGGCACGGTTTCACGGCCTGGTCGGGAGCCGATTTCGTTTACGGGGCGTTTGATTTCTCGGGCGCCTGCCCTTCCCGGACCCACATCGGGGCCGACAGCCTGGTGATAAACGCCGCCAACATGCCCTGGTTCGTGGGCCATTTCCTCGGGGGCCGGGAAATCGATCCCGCTGATCCGGACCTCTCCCCGCTGCATGCCCCGCTGCACGGCCTGCCGCCCGCGTTGTTCAGCGTGGGTACAGCCGATCCGCTGCTGGACGACTCGTTGTTCATGTACGCCCGCTGGATAGCGGCCGGCAATCCCGCCGAAATCCAGATCTATCCCGGCGCTGCGCATGCCTTCGATTCCAGGCAATCACCGCTGGCCGAGCGATTCCACCAGCAGCGCCACCGATTCCTGCGCGATTGCGCCGGCGGCTAGCGAACGGCCGCGCCGGCCGGAAATTTCAGTTCAGCGCGCTTCGATAGCTGGCCAGGGTCTCCCGCGCCGCCCGATCCCAGTCGAATTCGCGGGCCCGGGCGACCCCGGCGCCTAGCCGGAGATCGCGGTCGGTGCCGGGTTCAAGGGCCTCTGCGAGCGCATCGGCGATAGCCTCCACGTCAAAAGGGTCCACCAACAGGGCCGCCCCGCCCGCGATCTCCGGCATGCAGGAAGCGTTGGCCGTTACCACCGGCACGGAATGCGCCATCGCTTCGATGATGGGCAACAGGAATCCTTCGGCTTCGGATACGGCCGCCAGGGCCTGGGCCCGCACATAGAGTGCCCGCAGCAAACCGTCGTCTATGCTCCCCAGGCGCACCAGGAATCCCTCTCCAAACCGGTCAATACTGGCCAGATCCTGGTCGGAGATCCAGCCGGTCGCGCCGACGTGCACCAGGCCCACGTCATGCCCGCGCGAGCGCAATTGGGCTACCGCTCGAACCGTTCGCAGCATGTTTTTGCGCGGCTGAAGGGTGCCGACGCTGAGCACGAAGCGTTCCGGCAATTGAAGTTCATCAAGGCGATCCAATTCGTCCTGAGTCGGCGGCTTCGCCAGTTTCTCGTCCAGCCCGTTGTAGATGACATCGATGCGGTCGGCATCGTAGCCGAGCAGGTCGCCGACGGCGGCGGCGGTATGTGCGGAAACGCAATGGACGCGGTCGGCAATTTCGATGCTGCGTCGCACCGCCCGGTCCAGCCGCTCGCGCAATCGCGGTTCGGCGGTGTGCGGGTGGGTCAGGTAGGTCAGGTCGTGAATCGTCAATACCCGCCGGCGGGCGAACGAATACGGCAACACAAAGTCCGGCGAATGAAGCAGGTCCAGCCTCCCGGTGAACAGCTCCACCGGTATTGGGGCGCGCATGCGCTGCCAGATGAAGAACCCGAGTCGCGGGGATACCGGAATCAGCGACGGGATCACGCCGTGGTCGGCCAGGGACTCCTCGAAGCCGCGAGCGATTCGCTGCCCCAGGTAAAAAACGACCCATTCGATGTCCGGTTCGCGACGCCGCAGCATCGCCAGCAACAGCGACCTGGCCGCCCTTCCAATTCCGGCGCCCTGCCACGCGGCGGCGGTGGCGTCGAATCCGACCCGGATCAATTTCGGCCGCTCCGACCCGGCGGGCAGAGCCCGATCCCGATGACAATCCCCAGGATGATCCCCAGTCCGCCGACCAGCATGTAGTCGACCAGGCCGTGCAACAGAAAAGCCGCCAGCAGACAGGCAGTACCGATATCTATCCAATCCGATTCCGGGCGAAATAGCCTGCGCGCCGCCGGCGCCAGGCTGGTGAGCAAGGCGGCTGCAAACAAGGCGAGGCCCAGAAGTCCGGTTTCGCTGGCCAGCACCAAGATCAGGTTGTGGGCATGGCCCAGTGATTCGAACCACGGCGAGACCATGTAACGGGGGTAGGCCTCGTCAAAATTGCCAAGGCCAACCCCGCCGACCGGGTTGTCCAGCGTCATCCGGGTCGCCGCCAGCCAGAAGCCCACCCGCTGGTCGATGGAAAAACTCTGTTCGTTCGGATTGGCGACCACGTCGCGCGGGCGGATCGATCCCTCGAGCAGTCCGGTCGGCTCGGCCGGCGGTTGCGCCATCACCAGCAGAGCCAACAACCCGGCCGCGACAACCAACCCCAAAGCGGCCGCCGTGATCGGGCGCAGGATCTGGTGGCGCAGTTGCGGGTACGTCAGCAGCAGGGCCATCGCGCTGATGCCGGCGATCGAGAGCCAAGCCCCGCGTGAGAACGAAAAAAGCGCTCCGGCCAGGGCGCAGCTCGCCACCGCAATACCGATCCAGCGGGTCCTTTTGCCGGTCGATAGCGCGGCCGGCAAAGCAAAGGCGAAGCTCATTGCCATGAAAGATCCGAATGGATTCGGTTGACCGAAGCTCCCCAGCAGGCGCGGAACCGCCGTCTGCACCACGCCCTCGCCGCTCGCCAACAGGGTCAGCGCCAGGACAATCTCCAGGGCGAACACGCCGGCCGCCCCCAGCAGCAGGGTTTTCAGGTCCCTGCGGTCGCGGGCCAAATCGCAGGCCAGCAGCATCGCCACGATCAACTCGGTCCACTTGGCAAATTCCTTGACCACTGGGCCCACCTGCGGGGCCCACAGCACCGAAGCCGCGCCGTACAGGGCCAGGCAGATCCACAGCGAGATCTGCAGAGGGACATAGGCTCTGCCCCGGCGCCGGAACAGAAGCGTCCAGGCCACCGCGAGGGGCAGCGCAAACTCGGTGATCGTGATGTCGGCCACCTCGGTGCGCACCGCCAGCAGGGTGCGCAGCGGCACGGCCGCCAGCAGCAGGACCAGACCCCAGGCGGGCGACGGCCGGCGGCGGAACCGGTCGGATGGGCGAGCCCGCGGCCGGGAACCGTCCGCGGGGGCCATTGACCCATTTGCGATCAAATCGATCATCCCGGTAAATGCTCCGCCTAGATTGTTGACTTGGCTGTACCTACAGCAGTCCGGCCAATCCCGGTCGGACAAAATTTGCCGGCGGCAATCGTCAGGCATCAGCGGCGCAAAGGCGATGTATCCACGACCTGTATACCTGGGACTAGGCAGCAACCAGGGTGATCGCTACGGGCAGCTACTCGCCGCCCTGGAGTTGTTGGAATCGCAATTGGGCGACGTGGTTCATTCCGCGGTTTACGAGTCGCCTCCCTGGGGCGTCGTCGACCAGCCGAGTTTCCTGAACTGCTGCTGCCGCGGGTGCTGGTCGGGAACGCCGGGCGAGTTGCTGCGGCGGGTGAAGACGATCGAAGAGCAGCTGGGGCGCCGGCCCACGCGACGCTGGGGCGAACGGCTGATCGACATCGACATACTCGTCCTCGGCGGGGTGGTGGTCAGCACGCCCGATCTGCAGATCCCGCACCCGCAGCTGGCGCGGCGACGGTTTGTCTGCGAACCGCTCGCCGACCTTTGCCCGCAACTGGTCGTGCCCGGACTGGGCAAGTCGGTGGCCGAACTTGCCGCAAGCCTGGCCTCCACCGAACCGCTGGAACCGTTTCGGACGCGCGCTCGGGTGGCGGCCGATCGGCGCCGGGGGAGCGAACCCGCGTGAATTACAAGGGCGCACTCGAGCGGCTCTACGCGCGCTCGGACCCGGAGCGTGGTCCGGGGTTTTGGTCGGGCGGCGGTGATCCGAACATGGGGCCGCAGCGCGCCCGGGCGATGCTCGCTGTCGCCGGCGACCCTCAGGATGAGCTCTGCTGCTTTCACATTGCCGGCAGCACCGGCAAAGGCTCTACAGCCATGTACCTGGCCGCCGCGCTCTCAGGACTCGGGTATTGCGCCGGGCTCTACACCCAGCCGCATCTCCACACCTACCGCGAGCGGCTCCAACTCGGCTCCGGCCCCATATCCGGTACCGAGTTCGCGGCCGTATTCGAACGGGTCCTTCAGTACGAGGACGCCAGCCGGCAGCAAGGTCCGGATCTGGGACCGGCGACAACTTATGAGCTCACCACGGTGATGGCGTTCGATTGGTTCCAGCGCCGCGGCGCCAGGTTCGCGGTGATCGAAACCGGGCTGGGCGGGCGCCTGGACGCATCCAACGTGCTTTCCGCGCCGGCCGCGGTACTGCTCACTCCGATCGAGCTGGAACATGCCCGGATCCTGGGCCCTGGGCTTGCCCGGATCGCAGCCGAAAAGGCCGCCATCATAAAACCCGGATCGGTGGTGGTCAGCGCCCCACAGGCCCCAGCGGCGACGCGCGTAATCGCCGAGCGCTGCCGCGCCCAGGACGCGCTGCTGCACATCGTCGGGCCGCCCGAAATCGCCGCCGCGCAACGGTTGATCAGGGCCCCGCAACTGGCTGCCAGCGCCGCGCTGGCGCTCAAGGCTCTCGCGCTGCACGATTCCACGTCTGACCGGGCCAATATCCTCCCCCGGATGGCCGAAACCTCGCTGCCGGCCCGTTGCGAAGTAATCGCCGGTCGCCCGCCGCTGGTGGTCGACGGCGGCCACACCGCGAGGGCCATGGAGCACCTGGCCGAATTTGTCGGCGACCGGTTCGGCGATCGGAACGTGCAGTTAGTTTTCGGATGTTCCACCGACAAGCCGGCATCGGACCTTCTCGAGAGTTGGCGAGGCCGGATCGCCGGACTGCACCTGTGCGCCGCAAAACACCCCCGGGCCACTTCGCCGGAGGTGCTGGCGGGGACGATCGGGTTCGGACGTCCGGCCACCTATCCCGACGTGCCGGCGGCATTCGCCGGGGCCGGCGCGGCCGCCGGCGTAGAAGGATTGGTCGTTGCCACCGGCAGCATGCACGTGGCCGCGGCCGCCCGATCAGAAGCTAAGGGTTTGGCCGGATACCGGGAGCCGATCCCGATCGCAACCGCTCCGTGAACATCCCAGGGGTCGATCCAGCTGCGCCCGGACGGCGCATTGCTCGGCCTCGGCCGGTGACGCCGCTACCCTCGCGGGGCCGCCTGCGGCGTTTCTGCAAGGGTGTCCTGCGGTCGATCCTGCTCCCGATCGCCGGCGCGGCGGCGGCGGCCGAGCGGCGGGTGCGCCGCCTGCCAGCCGCCCCCGATGCGACACCCTGGCCCTACCCGGAGAGCCCGCGCAAGGCCCTGATCGTGCGTCTCGACCTGCTCGGCGACTGCCTGCTGACCCTGCCGGCGGCGGCCGCCTTGAAGCGGGCCCATCCCGGCCTGCACATCACCTTCCTGGCCTCCCGCGGCGCCGGCGAGCTGTTGCGGCTGTCGCCGGCGGTGGACGAGGTCATCGAATGCGATCTGCCCGGGTTGACCCACATTCGCGCCCTGTCCGATCCCGGCGGATGGCGATCCGGAGCTCGGCTGCTGGCCCGGCTGCGCCGGGCGCGGTTCGACATCGCGGTTTCGGCCTACGGTCCCCTGGCGCGCGCGGTGGTGTCGCTCTCGCTGGCCCGGCACCGGATCGCCGATGGGCGGGGCTGGCCCGGTGCCGACCGCGAGCGGCGCATCCGGCCGGGTGAACACGAAATCGATCACCTGCTGACCCTGGTGGACGGCGCCAATCCCGACGCGCCGCAACCCGTGCTGGTCCCCGCCGAACCGACGCCTGCGGGACTGGCCGGCGGCGCGGTGCTGTGTCCAGGGACGCGTTCCGGTTCGGCCAAAGCCTGGCCGTCGGCGAGCTGGACCCGGTTGGCCATGGAGCTGGCGAGGCGGGGCCTTAATCCGCTGGTCGTAGGGGCCGAAGGCGAAGTCGAACTGGCAAATGGCATCTGCGCCAACCGCCCGCAGATTGTGAACCTGGCCGGAAAACTCTCGCTCGGGCAACTTGCGGCGGTGATTTCCCAGGCCCGCCTGGTGGTCGGCGTCGACAGCATGCCGATCCATCTGGCCTCTTTGCTCGGGGTCCCTACGCTCGGGTTGTTCGGGCCGACCGATCCCGGACGCTACCGACCGCGCGGCGACGGGCGGGCGCTGGCCATCGGGATTGGCTGCGCTCCCTGCTACGACCAGCGAGCTCCGCCGGAATGCCCCTTCGGCGACCGGCTCTGCATGGCCTGGCTGGAGCCGGATCGGGTAATTGCGGAAGCGCTGGAATTGGCCGGTGCCTGAGGCGGCTCCCCGGCCGGCGCGGGTAGCGGTACTGGGCGTCCCGCTGGCCGATTGCGGGCGCGGATTGGCGCTGGCCTGGATCCGCGGCTGGCTGCACGGTCGAGAGCCGCGGGCGGTTTTTACGGTCAATCCCGAATTCGTCATGGCAGCGCGTTCCGACCCCGAGTTCGCGGAGACACTGGCGAACGCCGATCTGAACCTGGTCGACGGCGCGGGCCTGTTGGCGGCGGCGCGGCTTTGCGGACGGCAGCGCCCGCAGCGCCTGCCCGGTGTGGACCTGATTCCGGAACTCTGTCGCATCTGCGCCGCCGGCGGCCATCCGGTGTACCTGCTCGGCGGCCGATCCGGGGCCGCGGCGCAAGCCGCCGCCAACCTCCTCCGCGATCACCCCGGGCTCACAATCGCCGGCACCGCCGAACCGGACGATCCCGCGGAGCGGACCGCGGCGATCTGCCTGGCGGTCCGCGAGTCGGGCGCGCACTTGTTGCTGGTTGCGTTCGGGACGCCGCGGCAGGAGATGTGGATCAGTACCCATATGGCAAAGACCGGGGCGCGGGTCGTGGTCGGGGTGGGCGGATCCTTCGACCTAATCTCCGGCCGGATCAGGCGGGCCCCCCGGCTGGTGCGGCGCATCGGCATGGAATGGCTCTATCGGCTCGTGCGCGAGCCCTGGCGGTGGCGTCGGCAGCGGGTCCTGCCTCGATTTGCGCTGCTGGCGTTGCGCCAGGCGCTGCGGCAACGGCTGGGGGCCGGGCGAGCAATCCAATAGATTGATTGGATCGGCCCAGCATCATCCAGGCGGGAATTTGCCCAATGCAGATCAGCGACATCACCACCATCGCCACCGCCGGCGGTCACGCCAACTGGTTGTTCGTCAAGGTCGAAACCGACGCCGGGATAACCGGATGGGGCGAGGCCAGCCTCGAGAACCGCGAGACCTCGGTCCAGACGGAGATTGCGGAACTGGGCGAGGGGCTCCGCGGGCGCGATCCGATGCAAATCGAAAAGATCTGGGTCGACGTGCACCGCGGCGCCTTCTGGAGCGGAGGTGCGGTCAGCATGTCGGCGCTGTCCGGAATCGATCAGGCCCTCTGGGACATCAAGGGCAAGGCCCTCGGGGTACCGGTCTACGAGTTGCTCGGCGGCAAGGTCCGCGACCGACTGCGGACCTACGCCAATTCCTGGTTCAAGATCGGGGCCGACCCCCAGGGTTACGCCCGGGACGCACTGGCCATGGTCGAGCTGGGTTTCGACGCCCTAAAGTGGGACCCATTCACCGGCGCGACGCAGATGCTCTCGCGCGAGGTCGAGGAAACCGCTTTCGAGAACATCGCGGCAGTCCGCGACGCGGTCGGCCCGGACGTTGACCTATGCATCGAGGCGCACGGTCGATTCAACGTGGTTTCGGCGGTGCGGGTCGGCCAGCGGCTGGAAGAATTCAACCCGTTCTTCTACGAGGAACCGATCCTGCACGACAACCCGGACGCGATGGCCGAGGTGGCCCGGGCGGTGCGGGTGCCGATCGCCTGCGGCGAGCGGCTGCTCTCGCGCTGGGACTTCAGGCCGCTGCTGGAGCGCAACTGCGTGCGAATCATCCAGCCTGACATATGCCACGCCGGCGGGATCAGCGAGCTAAAGAAAATCGCCACCATGGCCGAAACGTACTACGTCGGAGTCCAACCGCACAACGCTGGCGGTCCGCTTTCGACCCTGTCCTCGATCCACCTGGACGCCAGCACCCCGAACTTTGCAATCCAGGAATTCTTCGAACCCTACCGGGAACGCTACAACCAGCTTCTGACCCACCCGATCGAGATTGACCGGGGGCAGTTGGTGGTGCCCGATCGCCCGGGGCTCGGCGCCGACATCGATGAGTCAGCGGCTGCCGCCCTCCCTCCCGATCCGGCTTTGGCGCTACGCCGCGTGGTCAATTCGCCCAACTTTCCGTATTTGTAGACCAAGCCGTCCGGGTCGGCGCGCAGGACCGGAGCGGCCTCCGGCGCAAACGCCGAGACGGCTTGATCAGCACGTCCTCACAACAGAGCCCGCTTGTGTCTGCTCGATCGATCAGAACCGGAGGCGGATCGGCTATGGGCGCCGCTTTGGCGGCGGCGATGCCGCCCGAACCTCCCTTGTTTTTGCTACAGCGGTTCGCCAGGGAACGTTTATCCCCTACCTTTGGCGACAACCGGCCGCCGCGGGCGCGGCGGCCGGTTGCTTTTGGTCAGCCGGTCAGTTCAGGCAATGAATATGTAGCGGGCGATGAAGACAACGGCCAGCACGTGCACCAGCCAGGACACTTCCAGGCCCTTGCCGCGCAGGATCTTGAGCGCCGAGTAACTCACCAGACCCATCGCCAGGCCGTCGGCGATTGAGAACGTCAGCGGCATTCCGGCCATCGTCACCAATGCCGGTACCGCCGTATCGAGGTCGTCCCATTCGATTTCACGCACCAGGCCGACCGTGGTCGCGGCGATGATCACCAGCGCCGCGGCGACCGCCGATTCGGGCACGATCGCCACCAGCGCCGCCAGCGGCAGCGCAAGCAGGAAAAGCACGCCGACCACGACCGCGGTGAGACCGGTCCGGCCGCCGGCCGAGATGCCGGCCGCGCTCTCGATGTAGGTGGTAACGGTCGAGGTGCCGGCCAGGGCCCCGGCGATGGTGGACGCACCGTCCACCGCCAGGATCCGACCCAGTCGGGGCACGTTGCCGGTTTCGTCCTCCAGCTTGGCCCTGCGGATCAGCCCGATCACCGTTCCCAGGGAGTCGAAGAAGTCAACGAAAAGCATCGCGAAGATGATGTCGAGGAACCCGACCTGCAGCGCGCCGCCGATGTCCAGCGCGAATAGACCGTCCGTCCAGCTGCCGTCGGACGCCGGCTCGGCGTTTAGGCCCAGAGGAATCGAAACGATGGTGGCCACCACGATCCCGACCAGGATTCCGGCTCTGAGTCCGCGCGAAAGCAATGCGGCAATGATCACCACGGTGGCGATCGTCAGCAGGGCCTTGGGGTCGCCCCAATCGCCGCGGGTGATGATCGTGGCCTCTAGTGCTTGCACGATCCCGCCGTTGCGCAGACCGATCATGAGCAGGAAAAGTCCGATGCCGGCCCCGATCGCGGGCAGCAGTTCGCGCGGCATCATGCGCACCAGGGCTTGTCTGATGCCGGCGATGGTCAGCACCACGAACACGACGCCGGAGATGAACACCACGCCGAGCGCTTCCTGCCAGGTAAGGCCCATGCCGCCAACCACGGTGAATGCGAAGAACGCGTTCAGTCCCATGCCCGGGGCCAACGCCAGTGGCATGCGGGCTATG
The DNA here is from genome assembly GCA_009840625.1 of Chloroflexota bacterium. Classification (NCBI taxonomy): domain Bacteria; kingdom Bacillati; phylum Chloroflexota; species Chloroflexota bacterium. Next base: position 37,158 of record VXNJ01000009.1, read on the forward strand.
AGTCCCATCGCGATGGTGCCCAGTCCGGCCACCAGGCAGGTGGCAAAAGCCGCCGCCACCGGAGGAATACCGGCGGCCGAAAGGATCGCCGGATTGACCGCGATGATGTAGCTCATCGCCAGGAAAGTGGTGATTCCGGCCACAATTTCGACGCGGACCGAAGATCCCATCTCGGCGAGACCGAAGAAACGGTCAAGTTGCTTAGTAGCCGCGTTCATGCACACCCCCCTAATTGGTCCAGGCCCGAAGGCATGAATCGCACCCAGCCGAGCCCGCGCCGCCACCGCAATTCTATTTTTGGGGGCACTCTGGGCGGGCCGTCAATTGCCTTCCGGGAAGGGCGTTTTCAGGGCGTGACGGCGGCCGATTTGGCCCACGGATTGCGTTCCAGCATCGGTCCGGGGACGGCCAGCGTGCAGAAGAACCCGAGGACCGGCATGAATCCGATTGCCACCAGCGCCAGCTGCAGCCCGAACTCGTCGGCGAGTACCCCGGTCGCCGCCTGACCGACCGCCTGGATAGAGAAGATGAAGCCCAGCGCCAATCCGGATGCCGCTCCCATGCGCGAAGCCATCGCCTGCTGGACCATCACCACGCTGGGGGTCTGCGGCGTCTGGACCGTGAATCCCACCAGATACGCGGCCACGAATGAGAGCGGCGACCCGATGTCGACGACCATCAGCATGAAAAGGGGCGTTCCCAGCAACAGCGGCAGCGCCATGACCGCCTTGGCCCCCAGGCGGTCGGAGAGCCAGCCGCCGCCGAACACGCCGGTGGCGGCGCCGGCTGAAAAAACCGAGAGCGCCAGCCCGGCGATCGTAAGCGAGGCCCCGCTTTCCAGGAAAGCGAACGGAACGAAGACCGGTGCGGCGCCGAAAGTGAGGCCGCGGAACACCGACATCGCCGCCAGCGGCGCCAGCAGTCGGTAGAGCACCCCACCCGCTGGCGGGGCGGCATCGGAGGGCCGGGCGGACGCCGAACGACGTTTGCCGGCGCGCGTGAGCAGCAGGAACCAACTCGTCGTCAAGGCCGAGAACCCGATCAGGTAAAGCGGGAAACTGAGCCCCAGGTCGGCCGATTCGACGAAAAACCCGGTGACCACCGGCGAGACCGCGAATCCGGTGTTGCCGGCCAGGAAGAAAAGCCCGACCGCCGATCCTTTCCCGGTTGTGGAGGAGCGGTTGGCCGCCTCTAGCCCGAGGGCGTGGAAGGCACCTGAAGCCAGCGCCGAAACCAGTAGAAACGCCAGCAGCAGCCAGTAGGTCGGTGCCTGCGCGGCCAGGCCGATGAATAGGCCCTGCACGAATATCCCGCCCGCCAGCAGTCGGCGGCTCCCGATCCGGTCTCCCAGCAGCCCGAACACCGGTTGTGAGAGCCCGTTTGCGGCGATGTGCAGGCCGGCCGCTATGCCAACCTGGGTGAAATTCAGGTCCAGCTTCGTCGCCAGCAGCGGGAAAAGGATGTTGACCGCAAAGGTGATGAAGTCGATCCCGAAGTGCGCCGGAAGGATGGCAGCAAGGCCGCGGTTGATCCGCAAATGAAACCTTCCGAGCAGGACGCGGGCGGCCATTTGCCAGTTCCCGCCCGGCGGGATCGGCCGCTTCAACCGATTATGCGGGCCTTGGCGGTTCGAACCCGGCTGCCCATAAAATTTTCCGCTCACCTTGGGCCGGACGCCGGCCAAAGCCTCGCAGCCCACGCGTTCGCCCGGCACCGCCGCCCCTTCCGCCGCCACCCCGACTGCCCCGGAGTTTTCGCATGTCCCAATCGACCAAATGGGTCTATCTCTTCAACGAAGGCGACCAGTCCATGCGCAACCTGCTGGGCGGCAAGGGAGCGGGAGTCGCCGAAATGACCCGGTCCGGCATGCCGGTACCCCCGGGGTTCACGATCACCACCGACGCCTGCCGGGCTTACTTTGACGGCTCGGGCCAGTTTCCGGAGGGCCTCGAGGATCAGATCGATTCCGCCCTGCGCGCAGTGGAAAGCGAAACCGGCAAACGATTCGGCGATCCCGCCAACCCGCTGCTGGTCTCGGTCCGCTCGGGTGCCAGGGTCTCCATGCCGGGGATGATGGACACGGTTCTGAACCTGGGTCTCTCGCAGGCCACCCTCAAAGGTCTGCAAGAGCGCAGCGGGCAGTCCCGGTTCGCCTACGATTCCTACCGTCGCTTCGTGCAGGGCTACGGTTCGATCGTTCTGGGTCTGGAAAGCCGGCGATTTGAGCACGTCATCCAGGGCCACAAGGACCGCCTCGGCAAGACCGAAGACGCAGAACTTGGCGCCGCCGATTGGAGCGCGGTCGCCGACGACTTCAAGCAACTGATAGAAGCCGAGACCGGCATCGCGTTTCCCGAGGACCCGATGGACCAGCTGCACGGGGCGATCCGGGCAGTTTTCAACTCCTGGCACGGACGGCGCGCAGTCGACTACCGCAACTTCCACGGCCTCCCGCACGATTGGGGCACGGCCGTGAACGTGCAGACGATGGTCTTCGGCAACATGGGCGAGAACTCGGGGACCGGAGTTGCCTTCACGCGCAATTCGGTGACCGGCGATCGCGAGCTCTTCGGTGAGTACCTGCTCAACGCCCAGGGCGAGGACGTGGTCGCCGGAGTTCGTACGCCGGCCCAGATCGCCACCCTGGCCGACCAGTTACCCGAGGTCTATGCCCAGTTCGAGGCCAACGCCGAACGGCTGGAGCGGCACTACGGCGACATGCAGGACCTGGAATTCACGATCGAGGAAGGCCGGCTCTGGATGCTGCAGACGCGGGCCGGCAAACGCAGTCCACGGGCCGCGGTCAAGATCGCGGTCGACATGGCCGACGAAGGCATCATCGACCGCGCCACCGCGCTGGCGCGGGTAGAACCGGCCCAGGTCGACGCCCACCTGCATCCCCAGATTGACCCAACCGTCGCGGTGGAACCGGTTGCCGTGGGCCTGAACGCGTCTCCCGGCGCCGCCGTGGGCCGGGTCGTATTCGACGCCGATGAGGCCGCCGAACGCGGTCGCGCCGGCGAGGACGTGATCCTGGTTCGCCCCGAGACGTCCCCGGACGACTTCCACGGGATGGCGGTCGCAAGGGCAATCCTGACAGCGCGCGGCGGGGCCACCTCGCACGCCGCGATCGTGGCCCGCGCCCTTGGACTGCCGGCGGTGGTCGGTTGCGAGCAGCTGCGGATTGATCTGGAAACCGCCCGGTTCCAGGCCGGATCGACGCAGGTGGACGCCGGCGACACGATCACCGTGGACGGCTCAACCGGCAACGTGATCCTCGGCGAAGCGCCGCTGATTCCCGGCCAGATTACCCCCGAGCTGGAGACCCTGCTTGGCTGGGCCGACGGGCAGCGGCGGCTGCAGGTTTGGACCAACGCCGACACCCCTCAGGAAGCAGCCCAGGCGCGCGATTTCGGCGCCCAGGGAATCGGGCTCTGCCGGACGGAGCACATGTTCCGCGAGGAAGACCGCCTGCCGATCTTCCAGGACATGATCCTGGCCGAAAACGAAACCGACCGCCGCGCCGCCCTGACCCGATTGCTGCCCATTCAGCGCGCCGACTTCTACGGGATTCTCAAGGCAATGGCGTCGCTGCCGGTCGTGATCCGGCTGCTGGATCCGCCCCTGCATGAATTCCTGTCCGGGGTCGAAGAAGAACTCGAGGAGCTTCGCGACAGCGGCGCCGAACCGGCCGAACTGGCCGCCGCCGAGCGAAAGGTCCGCCGCGTTGGCGACCTGCACGAGGAGAACCCGATGCTCGGGTTGCGCGGATGCCGCCTCGGAATCGTCTACCCCGAGATCTACGAGATGCAGGTGCGGGCGATCGTCGAGGCCGCCATCCAACTTGAGGAAGAAGGCGTCGACGCCCACCCCGAGATCATGATCCCGCTAATCGGGCACATCAACGAATTGCGCACCGTCGAGGCCAACCTGCGCAAGACCGCTGAGGCGGTGGCCAGCGAACGCGGTCGGTCGCCGTCGTACAAGTTCGGCACCATGATGGAGGTCCCGCGAGCCTGCCTTACGGCCGGCGAGATCGCTGAGGTGGCCGAATTCTTCAGCTACGGCACCAACGACCTGACCCAAACCACCTACGGCATCTCGCGCGACGACGCCGAAGGCAAATTCCTGCTCCAGTACGTCGAGGACCAGATCCTGCCGCGCAACCCGTTCCAGGTGCTCGACGCTATCGGCGTCGGCGAACTCATGCGGCTCGGCAGCAACGCCGGCCGGGCCGCCCGCCCGGATATCGAGATCGGAATCTGCGGCGAGCACGGCGGCGACCCGGAATCGATCGCGTTCTGCGAAGAGATCGGGCTCGATTACGTTAGCTGTTCACCCTATCGGGTGCCGGTCGCCCGGCTGGCCGCCGCGCAGGCGGTGGGGATCGACCTGGCCCGCGACGTCTAGCTGAGCGCCGGCCGACCTTTTGGACCGGGCAAGTCGGCCTGGAGGGTCAGTATCGCCGCGGAAGTCCCTGTGAATTCCGGATTCTTCGGTTCGAAGCGGCGCACTTCCCGGTAACCGAGTCCGCGGTAGAAATCACGGGCCGCGGCATTGAACTCGAATACGTTCACGACCATCGAACCGGGGGCTTCGGCGCTCGCCGCCGCGTGTGCGCGGCCGACCAATCTTCGAGCGATGCCGAGCCGGCGGTATTTATCGGCGACCGCCAGCGCATTGACGTAATGACCTGAGGAAGCGGCCAGATTCACCATTGGCGGTTCCCCGCGCCGGCGCAGCGCGCGCGGCACCATCGAGCGCGGTCCGAGGCCGGTGGGAATGAGACCGCGGCGCAGCAGCGCCAGCGACCTGAGCGGCCCAAGGCTTCTCAATAAAGGCACGATCGTGGCCAAATTGCGGCCGCGCATTTCACCGATCCGGCAACTGGCCAGTACTCCGACGACGCGGCCGTCGATTTCGGCCACGTCGCAAGCGTCCCAGGCAAAGAGGTTCCCGCGTAGCAGGTACATCCGCTCCACCGCGCGCAGGGCGCAGCGGGTGTCGCCCAGCCCGAATGCCGCCGCCGCCATTGGCTCTGAAGATTCGTACAGCAGGGGAGCCGCCCGATCGACATCGCTCCGGCGCCCCTTGCGAATCAGCAGCGTCGAGTTTCCGGTCGGCGGACTCGGCGCGGCGGTATCCCGGCCGCCTTGACGGCCGTGCCTCACGCGCTGGTTAATTGAGGAGCGTGCTTTTCCATCCAGGCCCGCAGTGGCACGTCCTCGGGGCTGGGCGAGGTCCGTCCGTGGTTGCTGGACGAGAACCCGAGCATCTGCCGCATGATGGGGTCGGCCTGCTCGAACCACTCGGGCGGATAGATCATTTCGTCGCGGGCATGAAGCCAGCGGTAACCGTACCCGTAGAAGAGGACCTTGCGGGTAATGTCCGAGTAGTTGGGGGTCGCCGAATGCCAGAGTCGCCGGTCAAACACCACCGCGTCGCCGGGTTCGGCGAGTACCGGAACTGCTCCCTCGGGCTGGCCCCGGCCACCCGGCGGAAGTTCGATCCGGTTGCGCAGGTGCGAGCCCGGAACAACCCAGAAGTTGCCGCGGCCCGGTTCGGACACGTCGGTAAGGAAATAGGCGACCTTGACCGAGATCCGGGGACGCGGATCGGTTTCTAGGTCATTGTTCAGCTGACCCGAATCCTGGTGCCATCCCCAAGTCGATCCCCCGGGGTCGTAAGTCCCGCTTTCGCGCCCGGAAACGGTCATGTGGGAGTGATACAGGTAGATGTTCCAGCCCAGAATCCCAAGCATCTTGGGCAGGATCCGCTCGTAGCAGACCAGGTCGAAGAAAAGCCGATCGTGGCCAATGAATCCGAGCAGGTTGAACCGTTGCGTAATCGACTTATCGAGCCGCAGGTCGCCCTCAAAGCCCTCGGCCCAGGCGCGGTCGACAGCCGCAACGCATCTCGCGTTCAGCTCCGCGTCAAGGGCTCCAGGGAAGCGAATATAGCCATCGCGCTCGAATCTCTCGCGCTCTTCCTCGCTGAGCAGATAAGACCCGAAATCTCGCCCCATTTGGTGCCCTCCAAATCGCCCGGATATGGCAAGTATGGACGATACGCCCGCGCGGCCATTTCTAATTGCAATACCTCGGAAGGAAGCGCCGGCATTTCCGATTCCGGGTCCGAAAGTTACCAAAATTAGAGGTCAAGGAAGGGGATGCCGATAGCCAATGGCCGGCGAAATCGATGAGATCAAGGCCCGCCTTTCAATAGAGGGGTTGGTCGGGCGGCACGTTCAATTGCAACGCTCCGGCCAGCATCTGCGCGGCCGCTGCCCCTTTCACGACGAGCGCACCCCGTCGTTCTTCGTGTTTCTGGATTCAGGTAACTACAAGTGCTTCGGCTGCGGCGAGGCCGGAGACGCGTTCACCTTCCTGATGAAGATGGAAAACCTGACCTTCCGCGAGGCCCTGGTGCGGCTGGCTGAGGAGACCGGCGTGAGGCTCGCCCCGCGCGGCGGCGATCCGGCACGGCGCGAATACATCAACTCGCTCATTGGGGCGGTTGAGGCCGCCAGCCGGCATTACGAGCAACAACTCCAGCAGCACCAACACGGACAGGCCGCGCGCGACTACCTGCGCCGGCGCGGAATCGGGTCCGAAATCCAAACCCGGTTCAGGCTCGGGCTGGCTCCCGAATCCTGGGACGGCCTGCTGTCGGCGTTGACCGGCCAGGGCATCGCACCGCAGACCCTGCTGGCGGCCGGGCTGGTGCGCGAGGGACAGCGCGAAAACCTCTACGACGCCTTCCGCGCCCGGCTGATGTTTCCAATTCGACACCAAAATGGCTCGGTGCGCGGCTTTGGCGGCCGGACGCTCGGAAACGATCCGGCGAAGTACGTAAACACCAGCACCACCGAAATATTCGACAAGAGCAGCCTCTTGTACGGACTGGATCTGGCCCGTACTGCGCTCAGGCGGCAGCGGCAGGCGGTCGTAGTAGAGGGTTACACCGACGTGATCGCCGCTCACGCGGCCGGGTTCGAAAACGTCGTCGCCGCGATGGGGACGACGCTCACTCAACCACAATTCAGCCAGATTGTTGGGAGCGTTGAGCAAATCGTCATTTGCATGGACGGAGACGCCGCCGGTCGGGCGGCCGGGCGGCGCAACCTGGAACGAATGGACGAATTCCTGGGCCCCCTCGTTTGGCAAGAAGGTCAGTTGAATGCCGAAATCAAGATCGCCCCAATGCCGCAGGGTCAAGATCCGGACGATGTCATCAACTCCGATCCTCACCGCTGGCAAAGCTTGCTTGCGGGCGCGGCCCCTCTTTCTGCGTACTTGTTCGATGAGATCATGGCGTCGGCTGAAACTAACACCCGGCGCGGACGAACTCGGGCCTTAGAAGAGGGACTCAAATACTTGAGCCGATTGATCCGCGGTGATCCGGTCACGCGATCTGATTACATCTCCGCCCTGGCCGAGAGATTGTTAATGCCCGTACCAGCCATCGAGGCCGAACTCCTCCGGCGCTCCAGGGGCGGATCGACCGAGGAGATGGGGGCCCCAGCAAGCACCGAGAAACTCGTTGGGGTACCGATCGAAGATCAATTGTGCGCCCTAGCGATGCGTAATCCCTCGTCGCTGCGCCATGCTCTTGGGCATTTCGAATTGCCGCTGGCAGCGCTCGAAGGGGCCGCAGCTCGTACGGCGTTTGAGGTTCTAGTGCGTCTGCATTCATCCGAACCAGCCAATGACCATCTCGGTCGCCAGCTGGGTGAGCAGGGGCGCGAATACCTTGACCACCTGGATAGGTTGAACTCGTCTAGGCCAAGTGTCGAATCCAGCGAACAACTAAAGGCTGACATTTCTCGATTAGTTTTGGAAGTTCGGAAGAGATGGCTGTTGGCGGAAGCCACTCGCGCGTCGCTTGTGGCGAACGATGAAACCAACCCACAAGTCCAACACCAGGCGCGTTTGACAATGAGCGACCTGGTCCGACAACGCCAGGAAATTGACAAGCAGATCAACAGGTTGTCAATTTCGACCTAGAATCCTTTCGACCCACTCCGACGACGTGGTGATGGTCGCCTCTCTGGTGGAGAGAAGTATTGCGTGGGATTTGGACGCCCACCGCACAGGGTTGATTGCGGCCGTTTGAACCCGCTTGGGATAAAGCTCTAAACGGCGAGCAAATGGACCTGGAAAGTGCGGCGGACGCGTCGGGAGCGGAGAGTAATTTGGCGACCAAGGTAAAAGGCAAGTCGAAGACATCCGGAGCCAACGGGGCCGCGGCAGGGCCCGAACCCGTTCCGGACAACCAGAACAACCAGTCGCCTGCCCCGCCCGACGTCCCCAATTCGCAACCTGAAGAAGTTCCATTCGAAACCCTGCTGGCGCAGTGGCAGGAACGCGGCTGGGTCACCCACGCCGAGCTTTTCGAGGTCTTTCCCGACGTCGACATCGACAAGTTCGGGACCGCCCACAAGCTCCACAGGGAACTGACCGCCGAGCACATCGAGGTCCGCGCCCAGCCGCCCGAAGCCGACGAAATCGAAATCTCCTCGGAGCTGTCGTCGGAAATGGAAGCCCTGGTGACCAAGGGCAAGCGCGACGGTTACGTCACCTATGACGACATCCTGGAGGTAATCCCGGAAGTCGAGGAAGAGATGGACCAGGTCGACGACCTGTACCAGCGCCTGATGAGCGAGGGCGTCAAAATCCTCTCCGAGGGTCTGGAGCCAGAAACGCCGCGGGCGGCGACCGAGCAGCGCGAAACCGTCCCCACGAATGTGGCGCCGACCCCTTCCTCGACCGGATCGCTCGAAGATCCGGTCCGGATGTACCTGCGCGAAATCGGACGCGCCAACCTGCTGACCGCGCGCGAAGAGGTCAAGCTCGCGCGGCAGATGGAGGCCGGCAGCATGCGGGCCCGCGAGCGGCTCATCAAGTCGAACCTGCGCCTGGTGGTGTCGGTCGCCAAGAAATACACCGGCCGGGGGATGTCGCTGCTCGACCTGATCCAGGAAGGCAACATCGGCCTGGTGCGCGCGGTAGAGAAGTTCGACTACCGGCGCGGCTACAAGTTCTCGACCTACGCGACCTGGTGGATCAGGCAGGCCATTACCCGCTCCATCGCCGACCAAGCCCGCACGATCCGCATTCCGGTGCACATGGTCGAGACGATCAACAAACTGATCCGCAAGACCCGCGAACTGCTGCAGGAGAACGGCCACGAGCCGACCCACGAGGAACTGGCCGACGCGCTCGGCATCACCGTCGAGAAGGTGGTCGAGATTCGCAAGGTGGCCCAGCAACCGGTCTCGCTCGATACGCCGATCGGCGAAGACGAGGACAGCCACCTGGGCGACTTTATCGAAGACCAGTCGATCGTGACACCGGCGGACGCCGCCGCCCACCGCAACCTTCAGGACGCGGTGCTGCGCGTGCTGCGTGAACTAGACGAGCGCGAACGCAATGTGATCATGCTGCGGTTCGGGATCGGCGACGGGCGCACCTGGACCCTGGAAGAAGTGGGCCAGCGGTTCGACGTTACCCGGGAACGGATCCGGCAGATCGAGAGCAAGGCCATACGCAAGCTGCGCCATCCGAGACGCGCGCAGGCCCTGCAGGACTACATCGAAAACCCGGTCGGCCGCGCGCCGATGGTCTCCTAGGGGGCCGCCCCCGCGGCACCGCCTAAAATTCCTTTCCCCGCGACGGTGCGGGGAACGGGCGGCGTCGGCCACGGCACAACTTCTCTGAATCCCTCGCCATGCGGGTTTGATTGGCCAAATTGACCAGCACCGCCAACCGCCGCCATCCGGGTCTCTGGGATCCGGCGTTCGAACACGCCAACTGCGGCGTCGGCGCCATTGCCGACCTCAAAGGCAGGCGCACCCACGGCCTGGTCAGCGACGCCCTGACGATCCTCGAAAACCTGGCCCACCGGGGGGCCAAGAACGCCGACCCCCTGACCGGTGACGGCTCCGGCATTCTGCTGCCGATTTCCGACGAGTTCTTCCGGCCCAGCGCCAAAGCCGTCGGCATCAATCTGCCGCCGGCCGGCCGCTACGGAGTCGGGTCCGTATTTCTGCCCGCCGAGGAAGCCGAGGCCGACGCCTGCCGCGAACTGGTCGCCGAGGTCGCCCTTGAAAGGGGCCAGAAGATCCTGGGCTGGCGCCAGGTCCCCATCCGCCGCGGTCACCTCGGCCGGCTGGCCCGCGAAAGGCTGCCCGGGATCGAGCAGGTGTTCATCGCCCTGCCCGACGCCCAGCTGGCCGACCCCGACGTTGCCGAGCGGCAACTCTTCATCACCCGCAAACTGGTCGAAGCCCGCGCCGGGCGGCTGGGGTTGACCGATCCCGAGACGTTTTTCATCTGCAGCCTGTCGGTGCTTACCACCGTCTACAAGGGCATGCTCATCTCGACCCAGACGCGGCGCTTCTTCCCCGACCTCGACGACCCGCGCATGCTGGCGCAGTTCGCCATCGTGCATTCGCGGTTCTCGACCAACACGCTCGGATCCTGGCGCCTGGCGCACCCCTATCGGATGACGGTCCACAACGGTGAAATCAACACCTTCCGCGGCAACGTGAACTGGATGGCGGCGCGCGAGGCGGTCCTTGATCACCCCGATTACCGCGACCTGGGCGACGAGCTCTTTCCGATCGTTACCCCCAATTCCTCCGACACCGCCGCTTTCGACAACGTCGTGGAGCTGCTGGTCCGCTCCGGGCGACCGCTCACCCAGGCGATGCTGATGATGGTTCCCGAGGCCTGGGAGCGCCACGCGTCGATTCCGCCGCAGATGCGCGATTTCTATCGCTATCACGCCTGCCTGATGGAACCCTGGGACGGACCGGCGCTGCTGGTTACGACCGATGGGCGACGTATCGCCGCTCTCTTGGACCGCAACGGATTCCGGCCTTTCCGCTACACCGAAACCTGGGACGGTCGCCTGGTACTGGCCTCGGAGACCGGGGTTCTGGACCTGGACATTGCCAACGTGCGCTCACGCGGGCGCCTGGCCCCGGGCCAGATCCTCCTTATAGACCCCGACGGCGAGGGGATCGTCAACGACCGGGCGGTCAAGGACGAACTTTCCGGGGCCAATCCTTATGGCAGCTGGCTTGAGGAGAACCTTCTGGACGGGGAGTCGTTGCCGCGGCTTCTCCCGGAATCCACTCCTTCGGAACCGGAACTGCGCCGCCGGCAGCGCGCGTTTGGCTACACGTTCGAGGATTTGACCGCGATCCTGCAACCCATGGGGCTGGCCGGCGCCGAACCGATCGGATCGATGGGCCTTGATACCCCGCTGGCTGTCTTTTCCGAGCAGCCGCAGCCGCTGTTCAACTACTTCAAGCAACTGTTCGCCCAGGTGTCCAACCCGCCGGTCGATGCCATCCGCGAAGAACTGGTCACCGCGATCGACACCCTGCTGGGAGCGCACGGCAACATCCTGGCCGACGGTCCCGAACAGTGCCGCCTGCTGCACCTGGATTCGGTCGTTGTCGGCGAGGACACCCTTACCCGGGTCGGGGCGCTTGACCGGCCGGGGCTGAAAACCCGCACTCTGGACACCCTCTACGGACCGGTCGACTCCCCGGGCGCGCTTGCCCGGGCGATGGACGATCTGTTCGACCAGGTGGATTCCGCCCTGGCCGACGGGTGCACGATCCTGGTGCTATCGGACCGCGCGGCCGACTCGGTCCGGGCGCCGATGCCCGCCCTGCTGGCCGTGGCAGGAGTCCATCACCACCTCATCCGTTCCGGGCAACGCCTAGCCTGCGGGCTCATTTCCGACACCGGCGAAGCCCTCGATGTCCATTCCGTGGCCTGTCTGCTCGGTTACGGTGCCCAGGCAGTCTGCCCTTACCTGGCGTTCGATTCGATCCGCGCCCTCGGCGCGGCCGGCGAGCTCAATTCGCATTCGCCCGACGATGCCCTCGCCAAATATGTCAAGGCCTTGGAAAAAGGCGTTCTCAAAATCATGTCCAAGATGGGCATTTCGACCGCGCGCAGCTATCAGGGTGCCCAGATCTTCGAAGCGGTCGGGCTCTCCCAGGAATTCGTCGACCGCTACTTCAACTGGACTCCGACTCGCATCGGCGGGATTTCGATCGACGAACTGCAGGCAGACTACGCCCGGCGCCAGCTCGCGGCCTACCCGCAGAACGGCGGCCTGGCGGGAAGCCTCGAGCTCGATCCGGGCGGGTATTTCCAGTGGTACCGCGACGGCGAGCGGCACATGCTCAATCCGGCCACCGTGGCTCTGCTGCAGAAGGCGACCGGGGCGAACAGCTATCCGACCTACCAGGAATTCGCCGCTCAATGCGAAATCGAAGACCGCCGCGCCACCACCCTGCGCGGACTGTTGGATTTCCGCTGGGCCGAAGATCCGATCCCGCTCGAGGCGGTCGAGCCCGAGGAACAGATCGTACAGCGGTTTGCCACCGGCGCGATATCGCTGGGCGCCATTTCCAAGGAGGCGCACGAGGCGCTGGCGGTGGCGATGAACTCGATCGGGGCAAAGTCCAACACCGGCGAGGGTGGCGAGGACCACCGCCGGTACAAGCCTGACCCGGACGGATCTTGGCGCAACAGCTCGATAAAACAGGTGGCCTCCGGCCGTTTCGGAGTCACCACCGATTACCTTGTCAATGCAACGGACCTGCAGATCAAGATGGCCCAGGGATCCAAGCCCGGCGAAGGAGGCCAGCTGCCGGGGCGCAAGGTGGACGAATACATCGGCTGGATCCGCCACTCGACACCGGGCGTGGAGCTGATTTCGCCGCCGCCGCACCACGACATCTACTCGATCGAAGACCTGGCCCAGCTGATCCACGACCTCAAGAACGTGAACCCCTACTCGCGGATCAACGTCAAGCTGGTGGCCGCGGTCGGGGTGGGGACCATCGCCGCCGGTGTGGCCAAGGGATTCGGCGACGTGGTCCTGATCTCCGGCGACTCGGGCGGGACCGGGGCCTCACCCTGGTCATCGATCAAACATGCCGGGCTACCGTGGGAGCTGGGACTGGCCGAGACCCACCAGGTGCTGCTGGCCAACGACCTGCGGTCGCGGATCGTGGTCCAGACCGACGGCCAGTTGCGAACCGGGCGGGACGTGGCGATCGCCTGCCTGCTCGGCGCGGAAGAGTTCGGATTCTCGACCCTGCCGCTGGTGACGCTGGGTTGCATCATGTTGCGCAAGTGCCACCTGAACACCTGTTCGGTCGGGGTCGCCACCCAGGATCCGGTTCTACGGGCGCGGTTCGCCGGCCGGCCCGAGGCAGTCGTCAATTACTTCTTCATGATCGCGCGCCATCTGCGCGAAATCATGGCCGCGCTAGGCATCCGCAAGGTCGACGAAATGATCGGGCGGGCCGATCTGCTGACCCCGCGGCAGGACGTCGGACTCTCCAAGACGTCGCGGGTCGACCTTTCCCGTCTGCTCCACCAACCCGAAGTACCTGACGACGTTGGCCACTTTCGGATGTTTGCCCAGCAGCACGGCCTCAATCATGCATTGGACAACGAAATCATCCGGACCGCCGCCCCCGCCCTGGAGGAGTGCCGGCCGGTGCGCGCCCGATTCGCGGTGCGCAACTCCAACCGAACCCTCCTGACCATGCTCTCGGGCGAGATTGCGCGCCGCTACGGCGGCGAGGGACTGCCGGCCGAGACCATCCGGCTGGATCTGAGCGGCTCCTGCGGGCAGAGTTTCGGAGCCTTCCTGGCCCCCGGCATCGACGCCCGCATCGTCGGCGACGCCAACGACTATTTCGGCAAGGGCATGGCCGGCGGGACCATCACCATCCGCCCGCCGCACAACGCCGGCTTTTTGCCCGAGGACAACATCATCGTCGGCAATGTGGTGCTCTACGGCGCCACCGGCGGCAGGACGTTCGTGCGCGGACAGGCCGGCGAGCGGTTCGCGGTGCGCAATTCGGGCGCGGCCGCGGTGGTCGAGGGGGTCGGCGACCACGGCTGCGAGTACATGACCGGCGGCGTGGTGGTCGTGATCGGCCCCACCGGTCGCAATTTCGCCGCCGGAATGAGCGGCGGCATCGCCTACGTTCTCGACCCCGAGAATCGCCTTGCCGGGGGACGCTGCAATACCGAACTGGTCGACCTGGAAACACCCGACGGACAGGACCTGCAGGCGATCAAGGGCCTTCTTGAGGAGCATCTCAGGCGCACCGGCAGCAACCCCGCGCGCGAACTGCTGGAGGATTTCGACGACCTGGCCGCGGGTTTCGTCAAGGTGATGCCGCGCGATTACAAGCGCGTGCTGGCCGAGCGCGCGGCCCGCAGCGAAGACGAGGAACGCGCCGCCATGGAGCTTGTCCATCACGGTTGACCCCTCCGGATTCCTGAGCCACCCGCGGCGGGGAATCCCGCAGCGGGGGATAGATGCTCGCGTCGGCGACTGGCGCGACATCTACCTGGAACGCGATCCGCATGAATCGTCGCGGCAGGCGTCGCGCTGCATGGGTTGCGGCATTCCGTTCTGCCATACCGCCTGCCCGCTGGGGAACAAGATTCCGGACTTTAACCGCCACGTATACGGGCAGCGCTGGGGTGATGCGCTTAAGGTCCTGCACTCGACCAACAATTTCCCGGAATTTACCGGACGCATCTGTCCGGCGCCGTGCGAAGAGTCCTGCGTGCTGGCGATCAATGCGGACCCGGTGACGATCGAGCACATCGAACGCGAGATCGCCGACTGGGGTTTTGAGAACGGGTTCATCCGGCCCGAACCGCCCAGCGAACGGACCGGGTTCAGTATCGCGGTCATCGGCTCCGGGCCGGCCGGACTGGCGGCGGCGCAACAGCTGAACCGCTGCGGGCACCGGGTGGTCGTGTACGAGCGCGATGAGTACCCGGGCGGGCTGCTGACCCTGGGCATCCCGGACTTCAAGCTGGAGAAGGACGTTGTCTTCCGCCGGGTCGACCAGCTCGAACAGGAAGGCGTCAAGTTTGAGACCGGGGTCAACGTCGGCACCGACATTTCCGGTGAAGAACTGCGCGCCCGCTTCGATGCGATCTGCCTGGCCACCGGGGCCAACTACCCGCGCTCGTTCACCATCCCCGGTTACGACATGGACGGGGTCGTCTACGCGATGGACTATCTCTGCCAGCAGATCCGCCGCAACCTGGGGCAAGAGATCCCCGATTCTGAGTTCGTGACCGCCCGCGACAAGAAGGTGGTGATCATCGGGGGCGGCGACACCGCCGCCGACTGCCTGGGCACCGCCATCCGCCAGGGCGCGGCCGAAATCCACCAGTTCGACATCCACGAGTGGCCCGAGCAGCGGGCCCCCGACAATCCCTGGCCGTACTGGCCGGCGATTTTGCGCACCCGCACGACCCCCGCCCACCACGAGGGTGGGATCCGCAACTTCAACGTTCTGGCGCAGCGGCTGGTCGGAAAAGACAACCAGGTGACCGCGCTCGAAGCGATCCGGCTGGCCTGGGGTGAGAAGGACCAGCGCGGCCGTCCCCGGATGATCCGGATGCCGGGCACCGAGTTCTCGATCGATGTCGACCTGGTGCTGGTGGCGATCGGTTTCGCCGGCGCGCACGGCGAGAGCCTGCTCGGACAACTGGGGGTGGGATTCGACGCCCGCGGCATGGTGGCAATTGATGACCAGATGATGACGACCACGCCGGGGGTGTTCGCCTGCGGCGACGTACACCGCGGAATGTCGCTAGTGGTCTGGGCGATCGCCCACGGCCGCGACGCGGCGCGTGGCATCGACCGGTACCTGACCGGTCAGACCAGTCTTCCGGCCAGCGCCGTCACCGGCGAGTTGGGGGTCGGGCGCTAACCGTTCCAGCCGCCGGCGCGGCCGTTTGGCATCGGTCCGCAGCGGGGCGAACCGGATCCGGGAGGCGACCTCCTACCCGGTCAGGAACCCGCTCAGCTGACCGCGATCCTCCATTTCCGCCCACGCATCCCTGAACGTCTTGTTCCACTCGTCGGACCCGGAGTGTTTGAGCATGTCCCAGTACACGTTCGGAAACGTGACGATGGCGTCGGCGCCGGCCGAGTAGGCCAGGTGGGCGTGGGCCGGGTCGCGGATGATGCCGCCCATGATGGCGGGAGGATTGGGGCGGCCGCTGAAGGCATCTGCGATCTGCTTTACCAATGCGAAGGCATCATTGCCGCCGGCGTGGGTCGGCCCCACGAACGGCGCGATCCAACTGGCGCCTGCCGCGGCCATAATCACGGCTTGGTTTAGCGAAAAGACGGTCGTGGCCATCGTGCGCACGCCGCGCGACCGAAGCGTCGCCAGGGCGCGCAATCCGACCGGCTTGGTGACTACCTTGACGATCACTTTCTCCGAGATTGAGCTGGCCACTTCGGCTGCATAGAGGAACTCGTCGTAGGTGTCGCCGTCCACCTCCACGACGAGCGAATTGGGCTCGAGTTCCAGGTAACGATCAAGGAGAGTTCGAAGGTCTTTGTATTTCTGGGCCATGTCGCGCAGGATCAGGTTGTTGGTCACCAGGCCGGCAATCCCGAGCGGCATCATGTCGCGCAGCTCTTCAGGGTCTCCCTGCAGCCAGACTTGGGGGCCGGTCGGTCGATCGATGCCAGTCATTGGATGCCTCCGTGTTGCGGGGGCCGAGCCAGCCACGCCGGCAAACGCCGGCAGCCCGCGTCCGATTCTGCAACGATCACATTCACCCAGCCCTGAGTCGGTGCGGCGATCGAATTAACGTATCGGGCGGGATTGGTCGGCACGCGTATGGCCTCCGGTCCACGGTAGAGTCTTCTTCCGGCTGGTCAGACCCTTGTTCCGGATTGCCGACGTTGCATCCGGCATCGAGCACCAAGTGCAACCCGATTCCGCGTCGCCAGATTTTTCGACTGTGGTTGTACCAGGTTCGACCCGCCCCCATCGGGTGGAGCAGCATTCGAAGCTCGGGGTGGGTTTCAACGAACGCGGCGCAGCTGGCGCCGGTCAGCCGCGACCGCGACTCGGCCTTTCTCGGGGGCGCCCAATCCACCAAGCGGCGGCGATCAGGAACACGGCCAGCAACGGGACTATGGCGACGGCCAGGGCGATCTGCGCGCCGTTCGAGGGGCCTGGCGACGGCGCCGAGTCTTGCCGGTCTGACTTGACAGCGCTCGAGGGAGCGGGGGTCGGTTCCTGTGCTTGGCCGGATTCAACGGCGGCAGGGGCCAGTGGCGTCTCGGCGAACCGGATTCGCCCGTCTCCGGAGGCGGCGTATCGGGCGTCCCCGGCCGAGACGTTGCCCAGATGTTCGAGATAGCCGAGCAGCGCTTCGAAGTCGCTGACTGGCAGTTGCACCTGCCCGGGGTACCCGGCCAGCATCTCGTACCCGTTGCCGCCACCCGCCACGAACGAATTCGTGACCACGGTCAACCGCGGCGCCTCCGCGATCACGGCGCCGGCGTTCACTATCGCATCGCCGTTGGCCAGGGTGAGTGAACGAACCCGTGAACCGGGTTCGCGCCCGGGGTCGTAGGTGACCGAGATCCCGGCCACGTGCAGGAAACCGCCGTTTGGTTCGGGGTGGCGCGACACTGAAAGCTCGAACGCGTCTTTTAGACTGGCGGCGCGCACGTCCGGGATCACAACGATCGAATTGCCGAACGGCAGCAGGTCGAGCAGGCCCACCAGGTAGATCGGGCCCGGCACGGAGCCGTCTACCGGCAGGAATTCGCCGCCGGTCTGGCGGATTCCGCCGCCGTTCTGCAAACCGATCACCGGGTTGGACCAGGCGCTGTCGGGAACCCCGTTTGCGGCCCCGTGGCGCTCGAAGCTGTCGACGAAGGCATCGACCACCAGGTTTGCGGTATTGGTTTCGCGGGAGCGAACCGCTTCCCGCGAATGCTCCAGCAACACCTCGGTCGACGCGACCTTGACCGCCGCCAATTCGCTCAGGCAATCGCGCAGCGGCAGCTCGACCGCTGCAACGAGACCGACGTCCTTGGCCACCGCGCCGTCATCTGAACCAGAATCCGCTGGCCTGACCGGACGCGGGTAGCTTTCTTCACCGACCACCCGCGACACCTCCCCCGCCGCGTCAAATTTCACGTCGAGGCGTCCCAGGTAACGGTAATTGCCGGTCGTGGTCACGACATACACGGTCCGGCCGTCGGCATCGAGCACCTCGAACGGGTAAGTCGCGTCGGCCTCGGCGCTCTCTCCCGGCAGGACCTGTAACGAGTCGGCCACTTCCGGGTTGGTCAGCAATTCGCCGCCCCCTCCGGCCACGGCAACGTCGACGCCGCGCAACTGCCCGACCAGCTCGACGTCATTGGCGATGCTCTGCAGGTGGCTGACGAAGATGATCCTGTTCACGCCGAGTGCCAGGAGCCGATCGACTTCGGCTTGCACGGCGCCGGCGGTCGAGGCGAGGTCGGGCGTGACGGCGACGTCGCGCGGGACCGAAACCTGGGGCAGCGAGGGCGTGGTCGCTCCGATCAACCCGAAGCGGGCACCGGTGGGCTGGTCGTCAACGACCATCGACCGTCCAATTACCGGTGCTTCCAGGTCGGCACCGGATATCAATCCGTCATCGTCGATGAGGTCTCCGAATCCGGGTTCGGCCGCAAAGTCGAGATTGGCGCTGAGAAAAGGATGCGGCCCGAGCGCGCGCACGAACCGCTCGAACAGGTCGGGGCCGGAATCGAACTCGTGGTTGCCGATGACGTGGGCGTCGTAGTCGATCGCCTGCTGGGCGATCGCGTCAAACAGCGGATTGCCCTCGCGTCTGCCGCACAGGAGATTCGCCCCGGCCAGGTAGGCGTCGCCGGCGTAGACGTTGATGACCGCATTGCCGGCGGATCGCGCCAGTGCCGTTTCGCGATCAACGACCGCCTTGTAGGCGGCTATGCTGCCGACCGCGACCGATTCACGCTCGCCTTCCGGGCCGAATACGTTTATTTGTTCCAAAAGCGCCGACTCGCCGTCGTTGTTGTGCAGCAGCGTGAGGGTCACCTCCGCCCCGGTGTCAGCCGCGGCGCTCGGGCCGGCGGGCACCCCTGCAGAGGGCGCGACCAGCCAAAGCGCGGCCAGCAAAAAGCCCGCCAACAGGTATTTGGACCCGCGCAGCGCGGGTTCGCTGAGGGTGGCCAGGTGACCGGTGGTGTGGCTTCCCCGCAGCCCCTGGCCGCCGGTGGTTCGACCCGCCGGGCTACCGATGAACACGATCAAGGCGCGACCCGCGTCAGCAGGGGAGACCCAACCGTGGGTTCAGTCCCCCGGTCCAAATTCCGAACAAACCGGTTAACCGGTCGTTTAAAGGCCGGCCTCGATAATGGCCCGGGCAAGGGTTGTGTGCCCCAACCGCGCGCTTTCGAACGGATCGTAGCCGGATCTGCGCTGGACCATCACCGAAACTTCCAGGGTCTGGAATCCGCGGTAGCCGGCCGCCTGCATTAGCCGCAGCTCTTCGGCATAGTCGTATTCGTCTTCGCCCGGGACCAGAAACTCGTGATCCGGCCAGCGACCGCGAACCCCCTTCAAGTGCGTGTGTAAGGTATCGCCCGCCAGCAAGTCGACTGACTCTTGCAGGTCGATGTCCTGGGCCAGGAAATGGGAATAGTCGAAATTGACTCCGAGGTTCTCCCGGCCCAATTGCTCAAGCACCCAGGCGGTCTGTTGGGGGGTGTGCAGGGCCGAGCCGACGTGCGGTTCAAGGGCGATGTCGACGCCCGCACTGCGGGCCGCTTCAAGGACCGGCCCGAGTCGATCCAGTGCCTGCTGGCGTTTCCCTTCCCAATCACCGACCGAACCACCGATGGTCGTGTTGATCGCGGGCGGACGACCGGGAACGAGCTCCCGCGCGAGTTCGATCGCGCCCAGCAGGCGCCGGTAACCGCTTTGCAGGGTCTCTTCGTCCACTTCCAGCAACGGTGAATGCGACGCGATCGCCGGCAGTTCCAAGCCAAGCTCGGTAATCAGCTCCCGCCAAGTGCGTACATCGACCGGCGTGATGTCCTCCATTCGGGTCGACCAGTTACCGAGAACGGTCAACTCGATTCCGGCGAACCCCAATTCGTGGGCAAACCGTGCGAAAGGTTCGAACCCGATCTGCGGCATCCCCCAATTGGAGACTCCCAGTTGCTGCATAGCGTGATCCGCGCCCTGGATCCGGCCGCTCAGGCGGCTGGGAACCGCAGGTCGCCGCGCCGCCCGGTCCGCGCCCGCAACAGCGCGCCGGTGCCGGTTGTCACATAGAGATCGGTCAGATCGGGCCCGCCGAAGGTGCAGTTGGTGGGCATGTCCCTGGGGACCGGGTGGGTCTCGAGGATCCGTCCGGTGCGCGCGAACACGTAAATCATCGGTCCCGGACCTTGACCGGCCGTACCGGCGGTAGCGACGATGTTGCCCTCGCTGTCCCAGCACATCCCGTCGATGGCCCGGTAAGGGAAGAAATTGTGCACGATCCGCATCCGGCCCAGCGATCCGTCGGCCAGGATCGGATAGGCGCGCAGTTCGCGCGGCTCGCCATCGTCCTTGCCGGCATTTGAGACGAACAGCTCACTCTGATCGGGCGAGACCAGGATCCCGTTGGGCCGGGTGGTATCGAACGTGACCCGCTCGATCGACCACCCGTCGCCTTCCTGCGGGTCGAGGCGGTAAACGGATTGGTGGTCGAGTTCCCGCGGCGGCGAAAGGTCGTCGTAACGGGGATCGGTAAACCAGATCCGGCCCTTGGCGTCGAATGCCATGTCGTTGGGACTGTTGAGCCGCCGGCCTTCGAATCCGTCGGTCAGCAGGTCGTATTCGCCGCCAGCCCGGAATCGGCAGATGGCGCCGCGGTTCTGGCTGCAGCCGTAGAGCTGGCCATCGTGATCGAAAAGCAGTCCGTTGGTGCGCGCGGTGTCCTCGTGCCAGGGTCGGGAGCGGCCGGTTCCAGGGTCAAAGACCATGATCCGGCTGTTGTTTATGTCGGCAAACAGCAGCTGCCGTCCGTCCCAGGCCGGTCCCTCGGCCAGGGTATAGCCCTCCTCGAGGACTTCAAATTCCCAACTCACTGCGCCCTCCGGTTGCGGTTACTTCGGGGTCGCCCGATTCGGGCGCTCAGGCGGATTTTTGCACGCGCGCGGGCGACTTCTTAAGGGTTTCGGGCACGAACAGGAGTATGAGCAAACCCCCAAACAGCCCAATCGCGCCCAGGATCATGGAGCCGTTCTCAAAACCCACGCTGTCGCCGAACTGACCGGGCAGGACGCTGCCGGATAGCTCGCCGACCTCCCCGATCGCGCGCCAGGCTCCGAGGAATTCGCTGATCCGGTCGGGCGGCGAAAGATCGACTCCCAGGGTCATCAACGCGCCGGACCCCAGGCCGTTGCCGATTCCCAGCACCGCCGACGCGATCAGCAGCAGCATCCAGGTGTCGGAAACCGCGACCAGGAACATCCCCAGGCCCATCACCGTAAATGAAGGGACCGAACAGAACTTGCGGCCCAGGCGGTCCATCATCCAGCCGGCGAGCGGGAAGAAGACCATGTCGAGCGCGCCGCCGACGGCGGTGATGTAGCCGATCGCAGACGCGTCAAGATCCAGCACGAAGGCGCCGAAAAAGGGAATGATCGCCAGCCGCGCGGCGCGCGTGAACTGCCCCAGAAAAGCTCCCGCCGACGCGATCGCGACCCGCGGCTGCAGATATACGCGGGCCACGTCGAGCCCCTGGAACACGTTTGTTCGGGGGGTCTCGGTGCGGCGCAGTTCCTCCTCGCCGCGCTGCCCGAACCAGGACGCCACTGCCGCCACCGCCTGGAACGCGGCCGCGACCGCGAAGAGCGCCCTAAGGTCCAGGAAGGCACCGAATAGTCCAACCAAGGCCGGCCCCAGGAAGAAGCGCGAAATCCGCATCGTCCCGCCCAGCACGGCGGTGGCGCGCCCGCGGTGTTCGACATCGACCGCCTCGCCCAGGAGGGTGACCCGGGAGAGGAAGACCATCGAAAGTCCGCAGCCAAAAACCAGCCGCAAAAGCAGCACCTGGGTGAATTCGTCGGCTACCACCAGCGGAAGCGTCGTGGCCAGCATCACCAGCGCCCCAACCGTCGTGACCACCCGGTTCGAGAAGCGCCCCAGCAAAACCCCGGCCGGCAGATTGAACAGTATGGTGCCGACCGAAACCACCGCCACCCCGACCGCGATCGCGGTGTAGCTGACCCCGAACTCGGCCAGCAGGAGCGGCAGGGTGGGTACCAGCATCCCGACGCCCACGAAGAAGAAAAAGGCGGGCAGGTAGAGCGGAACCAGCAGACGCCGGATGGCGGTGGCTATCGAAATTGGTTGATCAGTCCCGGCGCCGGTCAAGGGGTGCATGGCAACCACTTAGGTTAATTGGATTGGCGGCGCCCTAATCGAGACTCCCCAAATTCAATTAACATGATTTGGGCGTTTGAAGGGTGAACACCGTGCCGTCCTCCTCCAGATCTCCTGGCCGCGCACGGTGCCCGACTGAATGGGATAGAAATGGCAACATCCAGCACCGCAACGCGCTCGGTGAAGGTCGGTTCGCTGGCCGGGGCCGGTCGCGCCAAGCAACTGAACGTTGAAGTCCCCGATTACGGCCGCCGGCAACTGGAAGACACCGCGTTTCTGACTTCCATGCTGCTGGTGCTGCTCGGCAACTACTCGCAGACCGGACATTTCGGCGGACCGCTCGCCTACACGCCCTACAACGTGGCGGTCCACCTGGTCGGCCCGGAGCTGGGCGGGCTGGCCTACGACCTGCGGCATCCCAAGCACCCCAACGCCGACAACTTCATGCTCGCCGGCGGACACTGCATCCCCACCTGCTATGCGCTCTGGATCGTTCTCTGCGAAGCCCTCGAACGCCAGCGCGCGGCCACCGGCGACGAGCGATTCGAGACCGATCCGGGGCAGAACATGCTGTCCGTCGACGCGATCGGCTTCCGGCGCGGAGCCGGAGCCCTGGCCACCATCCTGGAAGAAAACGGCCTGACCGATCACCCCCTGTTCGCCCAGGCCAAGGGGCGCGGCATCCGCGCCCTGGCCGGCCACGCCGAGACCACCGACATGACCAACGACGTCAACGGCGGCCCCTCCGGAATCGGGTTTTCGACTTCGGCCGGCAAGGCCATGTTCTGGGATTTCGCCGGCTCCCCGGCCGAGCGCAAGACGATCGTTTTCGAAGGCGAAATGGCCCTGACCGAGGGTCACGCCCAGGAAATCAAGACGATCGCCCTGGCCCAGAAAGTGGGCAAGCGGCTGCGGGTGATGAATTCCTTCAACAACGCCGGAATCGACGATTCGCTGCTGGACGGCGTTATCGACGCCAAGTACACCGATTACAGCCTGCCCCAGCAGTGGGCCTCCTACGGCTGGAACGTCCTCACCCTCGAAAACGGCAATGAGCTGGACCAGGTCGTTGCGGCGCTCAAGGCCATGGAGGACTGGGACATCTCGGACCGGCGGCCGATGATCACCATCGGGCGCACCCTAAAAGGATGGTGGCCGGGCGCGGTAGACGGCCGGATCAACGGTCACGACCAGATCGTCGACGCCGCCTCGCACCCTTACACCCTGGCCATGAACAGCCCCTACTTCCTGGCCCTGGCCAGCTCATTCGAGCAGCGCTACGGGGTCGAATTTGCCGGAATACACGATGGCGTGCCGGGCTCCGAGCGCGACCGCCTGATCGAATTCAAGACCAACGTCGACACCGTGCTCTCGGTCCTGGACGGCGGTCTCGGCGCGTGGTTGGCCGAGCGTCTGGTCGCAATCGGCGGGGCATTGCCCGACGAGATGCCCGCCCGCATCAATCTCGACAAGGACCCGTTCCAAGACGAGCGTCTGGCGCCGGAGAACCTGCCCCGCGATGAAATCACCGTCAGTTCCGCAGGAGTCGAGTCCCAGATCCGCCTGTTCCGCAACGCCGGCGAGAAGGCCGGCACGCGCCGCGCGATCTCCGAGCTGGGCAAGTGGCTCAACTATGTGACCGACAACCGGTTCATCACGATCGCAGCCGACCTCTCCGACTCGATAAACGTCGAAAACGCCCACTTCACCCACGAATACGACGCCGAGACCAACCCCGGCGGGACTCGCCTGCGGGCGGGGATCGAGGAAGCCGGCAACGCCGGCACGATCGCCGGCCTGGTGTCCCAGTCGCTGTCGGCGGACCCGGACCGTCACGCCGGGGTCTGGGGCCTGACCGGCACCTACGGCGCGTTCACACCGCTCATGTACACGCCGGTGCGGGTCTTCTCCCAGCAGAACCAGGACTCGCCGTTCGCCAACGGCGTGCTCACCGTGCTGGCCGGTCACTCGGGGCCGGAGACCGCCGCCGACGCCCGTACCCACTTCGGGATTTTTGCGCCGCAGGTGTGGACCATGTTCCCGCGCGGACAGATCATCAATCTCTACTTCTGGGACTACAACGACGTGGCTCCCGGATACTTTGCCGCCGTGCACCACGCCGCGCGCCAGAAGGAAGCCGGGGTGATCGTAATACACGTCGCCCGCCCCGATTTCCTGGTCGCCGACCGGGCCGGATTCGCTGACACCGACGTGCTGGCGGCCGGCCGCGGCGCCTACGTGATCCGTGATTTCGATCCGGCCGCCCCGCCCCAGGGGACCGTCTACGTCCAGGGGTCCTCGTCGACCAACAACCTTGTCTCGGTCATACCGCAGCTTGAGGACGAAGGGATCAACGTCCGGATCGTGGCGGTCATCTCCGAGGACCTGCTCCGCCTGCAGGACCCCGAATACCAGCAGCGGATCCTGTCCGACGCCGACCGCTTCGACTGCACTTTCGTGACCACCATGACCAAGCGCGTTCCGCCCCTCTCCAACCTCGGTCCATTCGCCGAACAGTACGCGCTCAGCTCCGACTTCGATGACCGCTGGCGCACCGGCGGAACCGAGGCCGACGTGATCGCCGAGTCGCGTCTGGATCCCGAATCGATTCTTGAGGGGATTCGCAGATTTGCGGCCGCGCGCGAGGAGCGCATCTCGCTGGCGCGCAACGCGCTAAGTCAGCTCTGATTCCAAAGGGCCGAAGCCGGCCATGCTAGCCCTGGTCGACTACGGCTCCGGAAACATCCGCAGCGTCGAGCGGGCGCTGGGCTTTGTCGGCGCCGAATTCACCCTGACCGAGGATCCCGCCGTGGTCGCCGGAGCCGCCGGGGTCGTGCTGCCCGGGGTGGGGGCCGCCCTGGATACGATGGACGGCCTGCGCGCGCGGGGCCTGGATGCCGCGGTTCGCGATTACCTGTCCGGCGGCCGCCCGTTCCTGGGTGTATGTATGGGGCTACAGGCCCTGCTGGAGCACTCCGAGGAGAATGACGGCACTCCCTGCCTGGGCCTGTTTCCGGGCCGGGTGCGGCGTTTTCCGCCCGGACTGCACGTGCCCCACATGGGCTGGAACCAGGTGCGGCGGCGAAACCCATGCGCTCTCCTCGACGGGGTTCCCGACGGCACCAACTTCTACTTCGTCCATTCCTACTACGCCGACGCCGCCGAGGCCGATTACTGCGCGGCCACCACCGAGTACGGTCTGGAGTTCATGAGCGTGCTGGGCCGGGACCTGGTCTTCGCCACCCAGTTCCACCCCGAGAAAAGCGGCGCGAACGGACTTATGCTGTATCGAAATTTCGCCCGCATCTGCGGACAGCGATAAGGCGCTTCCGGGGTCAGCGGTGATCATCTATCCGGCCGTCGACATCCGCGGCGGACGCGCCGTGCGCCTGCACCAGGGCGACTTTGCGCGTGAGGTCGTCTTCTACGACTCACCCGCCGAAGCGGCCCGCAACTGGATCGACCAGGGCGCCGAATGGCTGCATGTCGTGGACCTGGACGGGGCCCGCAGCGGGACCCCGACCAACCGCGCCGCGGTAGCCGCGATCGCCGAGCTGCCGGCGCAGCTCCAGCTCGGCGGGGGATTGCGCCGAATCGAGGCGGTCGAATCGGCGATCGCGGGAGGCGCCGATCGGGTGGTGCTGGGCACCGCGGCGGTCGAGGACCCGGCGCTTTTTCAGGCCGCCTGCCGGCAGTTCCCGGGTCAGATCGCAGTTGGGATCGACGCCCGCGACGGGGTTGCGGCCACCCGCGGCTGGGCGCGCGACGCCGGCACCGACGCAGTGGACCTGGCCCGCGCCTGCGAGCGCCAGGGGGCGGCGGCGATCATCTATACGGACATTGACCGCGATGGCATGCTCGGCGGGATAAACACCGATCGGCTTGCCCAGGTGTGCGGCGCGGTCGAGATCCCGGTGATCGCCAGTGGCGGGGTCGCGGCCCTGTCGGACGTGACCGCCGCGTCCGCAGCCGGCGCGGCCGGGCTGATCATCGGCCGGGCGCTCTACGACGGACGCGTGGACCTGCGCGCGGCGCTGACGAAAGCGGCCGGAGCGGCCGAGTGCTGACCCGGCGGATCATCCCCTGCCTGGACGTTAAGAACGGCCGCAACGTGCGTGGGGTGCGTTTCTCGGCCGACCGCGACGCCGGCGACCCGGTTGAACTGGCGTCATATTACGACCAGACCGGAGCCGACGAACTCGTTTTCTACGACATTTCGGCGTCCGCCGAGGGTCGCGACATAACCCTCGGAATGATGCGGGCAGTGGCCGAGCAGGTTTTCATCCCGCTGACCGCCGGCGGGGGCGTGCGCAGCACCGCTGACATGTATGAACTGCTCCGCGCCGGTGCCGACAAGGTTTCCGTCAACACCGCCGCGGTCGAACGTGAAAGGCTGGTCAGCGAGGGTGCCGACAGGTTCGGCAGCCAGTGCATCGTGCTTTCCATCGATTCACGGCGCAAAGCCGGCGGCGGGTGGGAAGTCTGGACGCACGGCGGCCGCACCAACACCGGCATCGACACCCTCGAGTGGGCCGAGCGCGGGGTGGAACTGGGGGCCGGCGAAATCGTCCTCAACAGCATCGACGCCGACGGTACCCGCGACGGGTACGACAACGAGCAACTGGCCGAACTGACCCGGCGGGTACCGGTCCCGGTGGTGGCGTCCGGCGGCGCGGGAACCCTCGAGCACCTACACGAGGCACTGGCCACTGGCGGCGCTCACGCCGTGCTGGCCGCTTCGATCTTTCACTACAAAGTGTTTACGATTGCCCAGGCCAAGGAATACCTCGCCGAACGCGGCAATCCGATGCGAATTGATCATGCACCAGCCAACTGAATCACTGGACCCGGACCTGCTGCGCTGGGATGACGCCGGCCTGCTGCCGGCGGTAATCCAAGACGAGGCCACCCGAGAGGTCCGGATGGTGGGGTACATGAACCGCGAGTCGCTGGACCGGACCCTGGAATCGGGCCAGGTCTGGTTCTTCTCGCGCAGCCGCCAGGAGCTCTGGCGCAAGGGCGCCACGTCGGGCAACACGCTCGCGCTCCGCTCCATTTACGTCAACTGCGAGGAAAATTGCCTGTTGCTGCTGGTCGATCCCACCGGGCCGACCTGCCACACCGGCAACCAGAGTTGCTTTTACCGCCCCCTGCGAAAGGTCCCATCTTGAGCGAGCGTCCGGGCGTGGAGATCATCGACCAGGTGATCGCGGTTATCGCGCAGCGCCAGAAGGAAATGCCGCCCGATTCCTACGTCGCGGAGTGCCTGCGGCGCGGCTGGCCCTACATCGCCCGCAAGCTTATCGAGGAGGCTACCGAGGCCAGCATCGCGGCCCGCGAGGAATCCGACGAAAGGCTCGCCAGCGAGATCTCGGACCTGATCTTCTTCGCATTGGTCGCGCTTGCCCACCGCGGAGTCGATGCCGAAAAAGTCTGGGCCGAATTGAGTCTGCGGCGGAGGTAGCGACGGGCCGGCGAACCCGCCTGCAGCCAGTCCGGGGCCCAATTCACTCGCCGGAAATTGGAATTTGGTCGCCGGGCAACCGGGCCAACACTTCAATTGCGCGCCCGGTGCGCGGCGGGCGGGAGCCCGCGTCGGCGAGGATCTACAGCGGCTTGCGGGCCAGAAAGCAGTAAAGCGGCGTAAATATCCCGGTTTTGCCGCCCGCGACGTAGGCGTTGGCGGTGCGGTCCAGCAGCGCGATGACTTCCGCGGATCCCTTGGGAAACATCCCCAGCGATTCGGCCAGCCGGGACGCCCCGATCATCACCTTGCGGCCCAGCGGAATCCTGCGCAGGGCGTTGTCCAGCGTGCTGCCCGGCGATTCCATGGGCCGGTACCACGGCGTGGCCGGACTGTTCTCGTCGACGGCCCGATCCGACGCTTCAATGATCTCGAAGCCAGCCTTTTCGAGCGCCCGGTCCACTTCGCCCATCGTCGCGATTTCATTGAGCGCGATGCCGTGCATCAGGTCCTTCTTGAGGGCCCGGTGCCGATCGTCGCCGGGATCAAACACGTCCGTCAGGCACATCTCCTGTCCCCAGAAGAGGGCGCCGGGCTTGAGCACCCGGTAGATCTCGGCGAACGCGCCCGCCTTGTCTGGGGCGTGGCACGTCGATTCGATCGCGTATCCCCGGTCGAATGCGCCGTCCGCAATGGAGTCCATGTCCATGAAGCTGCATGAGAGCAAGTCGATCATGTGGCCGAGTCCGGCTTCGGCGTTCAGCGATTCGGCCGTCTCCAGCTGGATTTCGCTTTTGTTGATCCCGACCGCCCTGACGCCGGTCTCCCGGACCACGCGGCGCATCGGGCCGCCGATCCCGCAACCGACGTCGATCACCGACATGCCTTCGCGCAATTCGAGCTTGGCCATCATCAGCCGCTGGTGCCGGATCTGGGACTCCTCCAGGCTCTCCTTCGGCGAAAGCGGCGCGAAGTGGAGGGATTCGCCCCAGCCGAACACCATGAGCTCGCTGCAAAGGTCGTAATACTCCTGGACGGTACCGGCATGGTCGTAGCCCGTCGGGCCGGAAGACTCTGCGTTCGCCCGTTCCATCCACTCGTCGAACCGCTTGACGCGACCGTGGACGTCCGACCCGCGGTACGCGGTCTTCAACCCGTGGGATAGTTTGCGAAGCTGCACGATCCTCTAACCTGCGGCGTTGCCTACGCCTGATCGCGGTGCCAGGGCGCACCCTAAGAGGCTACTCACGATGGTTTAGCGCGCGCCCGGTCGGCATCCGGTCTGGCCGCCCTGGCGACCCGAATTCGTCCGGTCAGGGCCGTTGTCATCTGACCTGGTGCCGGGCGTCCCCGCGACCGTCAATCAATCCCCGCGAGGATTGCCTCCAGCGCGTCCTTGGCCGCTGCAAACCCCGACGGTGTGGTGTTGCCGAAGTGCATTTCGGCCACGTCCAGGTGCGGCTCAAGGGCAAGATCCATCGCGCGATGGTGTCCGCCCAGATCGGCCAGGATCTGCGGCCAGTTGCACTGCCCCTGACCGGGCAGGACCATGTCGTCATCCTTCCCGCGGTCCTTCACGTGCACGGCGGCAATGTGGTCGCAAAGCTGCCTTACGGCGGCCGGCGGGTCGACCCCGACCGCCGCGAAATTGGCCGGGTCGCAGACGAAGCCGAGGTTTTCGGCACCGACTAGATCGAGCGCCGCAAGGATCTGCTCGGGAGTTTCGCCGAACACATCGCGTTCGTTTTCCAGCAGCAGCGTGACCCCGGGCGCATCGCGCAAGGCCTGTTCGCACAGGCGGGAAAGATTGCCGACACACTCGGGATGATCGCCGGCCGAGCGCGCTTGGAATCCGAATATCCGCACTGTCGGGCAGTCGAATTCCATCGCCGCCGCCAGTCCGTTGGCCAACTGTTTCTGCTGGATCGAAAAGTCTCCGTCGACCGGGGCTTTGCCCACCGGAGTGGCCACGCACCGGCAGGAGATGTCCGCGCTGCGCAGCTGGCGACCCAATCGCCGCCTTTCGGTGGATGTCGATTCGGAGATGGAGCAGCGCTTGCCGGCGCGTTCAAAGTGACGGAATTCGATGCGTTCAATGCCGAGACCGGCCAAGAAGATCAGCTGTTCGCCCAGGGCGGTGTACGCCTCGTCGGCGAACCCCGACAGCCGCCAGTCGGTCACCTTTCCAGGACGGTCGTGAACGCAGCCTGCGGGATCTCCACCTGCCCCACCATCTTCATCCGCTTCTTCCCCTCGGCCTGCTTCTTCAGCAGCTTGCGCTTGCGGGTAACGTCCCCGCCATAACACTTGGCCAGGACGTCCTTGCGCAGGGCCGGAATGGTCTCGCGCGCGATGACCTTGCCGCCGACCGAGGCCTGCAGCGCCACCTGAAACAGCTGGCGGGGAATCACCTTGCGCAGCCGGGAGAGGATTTCCAGCGCATCGCGGCGGGCCCGTTGGCGGTGCAGGATCGAGGAGAGGGCGTCGACCCGTACACCGTTCACCAGGATGTCGACCACCTGGACTTCGACCGGCCTGAAATCGACGACGTGGTAGTCCAGCGAGGCGTAGCCGCGGGTGGAGGATTTGAGCCGGTCGTAGAAGTCGACCAGGATTTCCGAGAGCGGGGCCTGGGCGGTCATCAGTACTCGCCCGGCATCAATGGTCTCGACTTTGTCCACGCTGCCCCGCGCCAGCCGTACCAGCTCCATCAGCGGACCCAGGTAGCTGCCCGGCGTCACGATCGAGAGTTCAACCCAGGGCTCGGTGACCTCGGCGATCCGGTTGCTCTCGGGCATTGCCCCGGGCCCGTCCACCAGCACCCGGCGGCCGCTGCGGGTAAGAACCCTGAACTGCACCCCGGGGTTGGTCACGATCAGGGTCAGGTCGTTGTCGCGCTCCAGCCGTTCGCGGACGATGTTCAGGTGCAGGAGACCCAGGAATCCAACCCGGAATCCGAACCCCAGAGCCCCCGATTCCTCGGGTTCGAAGGTCAGCGATGAATCATTCAGGCGCAGCAGGTCCAGCGCCCGCCGCAGCGCCGGATAGTCGCCGGGATCCTGGGGATAGATTCCCGCGAACACCATCGGCCGGGGCGGAGCGTAGCCGGGCAGCGGCTGCGAATCGGGGGCGCCGGCGGCGAGCAGGGTGTCCCCGACGACGAATTCGAATCCGCCCTTCAGGCCGGTGGCCACGTAGCCCACCTGGCCCGAATTGAGCGATTCGGCCGCTTGCATCTGCGGGGCGAATGTTCCGACCTCCACTATCTCGAATCGGTTGCCGGAACCGGGCAGGTGGATGCGATCGCCGGCCGCCAACCGGCCGTCGACGACTCGCACGTGGGTCAGGACTCCGCGGTGCCGGTCGTAATTTGAGTCGAATACCAGTGCGCGCGGGGGAGATTCGGCGATCCCGTCGGGGGGTGGGACCCTGGCTATCACCTGTCCGAGCAGTTCGCGCACCCCGGTGCCGTGCTTGGCCGAAACCGCAAGGATGTCGTCCGGCTCTACTCCCATCAATTCCACGATCGCCTCGCGGGCCGCCTGTGGTTGGGCCGCCGGCATGTCGATCTTGTTGATGACCGGGATGATCTCCAACCCCAGCTCCAGCGCCTGGTAGAGGTTGGCGATGGTCTGGGCTTCGATGCCCTGGGAGGCATCCACCAGCAGCAGCGCGCCTTCGCAGGCCGCCATTGCGCGCGAGACCTCGTAGGCGAAGTCGACGTGTCCGGGCGTGTCGATCAGATTCAGCTGGAACTGTTCCCGACCGGTCGTCCAGTGCATGGTCACCGGGGTGGCCTTGATCGTGATCCCGTGTTCGCGTTCAAGATCCAGCGAGTCCAGCAGCTGCTCGCGCATCTGGCGCTGATCGACCTGGCCGGTCAGTTCCAGCATGCGGTCGGCCAGGGTCGACTTGCCGTGGTCGATGTGGGCGATGATGCAGAAATTGCGGATTCTGGCGGGCGCAATCATGCGCAGGCGACGCCCTTGGGGGTAGGTTGGCCAGCGATTCTAGGTGCGCCTAACCCGCGGGCGCGACCGGTCCCAACCGCGACCGCAGCATTTGCAGCAGGGTCCGCGGCTGCTCCAATCCCATCGCCAGGGTGGCGCCGAGATAGGCGCCCACGGCCAGTCCCAAGACCAGCAGCATGCCGGCGGCATAGATCGGCGGAGTGGGCCCGACCGAGCCCAGCAATTCGCTCCCCAGCCAGGCGAGCGCGGCCGCCAGCAGGCTGGCGCCGAACACGCGCAGCGTGCCCGTCCCCAACGAGATGTCAAGACCCAGCCGCCGCAGCCACAGATACAGGACCACAACCTCGACCAGGATTCCGATCGAGACTCCCAGGGCGATTCCGGCTACTGCGAACGGTCCCGAGAGCGCCCAGGAGACAAGCATGTGCAGCAGCAGGCTGGCGGAAATGATCAGCACCGGCCGGCGTGTGTCCTGGCGGGAGTAGTAGACCCGGGTGAGGATTTCAGCCGCGGCATGGCCGACCAGACCTACCGCCAGGGCGGCCAGCACGACCGCAGTCGCCGCGCTGGCGGCAGCATCGAATGCGCCCCGTTCGAACAACACCCTGACCAGGGGTTCGCCGGTGACGATCATCACCAGGCCCGCCGGCAGGGTCGCAAAAATCACATAGGAAAGCGAATCGGAAGTCGCCCGAGCCAGTCCCTCCCGGTCTCCGCGGGCGCTCAGGTCCGAGAACTCCGGCAGGACCGCCTCGGCGTAGGGAATCGCCAGGATTCCAAGCGGAAAGAGCAGCAGCATCCAGGCGTTGGCAAACGCCGCCACGCCCGACGGCCCCTGCAGCGAGGCCAGGTAGTTGATGAAAAAAAAGCTCAACTGGATCACTGCGAATCCGCCAAGGCGCGGGAGCATCAGCTCGACCACCCGCCGGCCCGGGCCGCGCACCGCCAGCGCCGGTCGCCAGCCGAGTCCGGCGCGGCGCAGCCCTGGAACCTGGATCAAAAGATGCAGCAGCGCGCCGGCGATTGTGCCCCAGGCCAGGCCGATGATGCCCAACGGTTCGACCAGCAGCAGGGCGCCGGCGATCACCCCGGCGTTGTAGAGCAGGGGGCCGACAGCGGGCAGTAGGAAGTCGCGCTCGGCGTGCAGGGCGCCCTTGAAGACCGCCGAGATTCCCAGCAGCAGCGGGGAGAGCATCAAGTAGCGGGTGGCCTCGGTGGCCAGGTCGCGGGTTGCCGGATCGAATCCCGGGACCATGACCGACATCAGCGCCGGGGCGAACAGCGCCGCCAGGAGCGAGCCGCCGATCATCACCATCCCCAGCAGGTTGAGTACACCGGAGAAAAGGCGGCGCCGGTCCGCGGCGCGATCCTCGCCGCGCAGCCCGGCAAAAACCGGGATAAATGCCGAGATGAGCGCCCCGCCGGCAAACAGCGTGAACAGCGTGTCGGGGATCCGAAACGCCGCAAACCAGGCGTCAGCCTCCGGCCCCAGTCCGATTTGCCCATTGATGACCGCCTGGCGGACGAACCCCAGCAGGCGCGAAAGCAGGAACATTGCGCTCAGCAACAGGGCTGCCCGCGCTACGTGCCGGCCCCGTTCCGAAGGGGCGCCGGCGGACTCTATTCGGCGCGCTCCACGGTGATCGTGTCACCCGCCTGGCTGGAGTCAAGGTCGGGCGTAGGGACGATTCGCAACCGTCCCAGCGGGATCACCTTGCTGGCGGCCCGGATCTCCTCCGGGCTGCGGCTGGCCGGGGTCGGCCCCCAGAAAACGCACAGCGCCGAACCCGGCGGCCAGTAAGCCAGCTCGCCCACGAACACCACCTCCCGGTCTTCAGCGGTGGGTTCGAGCTGCAATGGAATTGCAGCGTACACCTCCTGCCCCCATCGGTTTACCGTGCCGGACTGCGGCAGGGACTCCCAGAAGTCCTCTGCAGCATCCGATCGGTAGAGTTCTGCGTTCAAGGTCAGATCGCCAACCTTCACCCTGACCAATTTGCCCGGTTCGATCATTGCCTCTCCCTCACGAGCCAGCAGCGGCGAACCGCGTGCCGCCCTGGCCACCAACCAGGGCGTTTTCGATAGACCCGGCGCGGGCGCCGTCGACGATGTGGACCGACCCGACGTGGTCAAGCAATTCCAACGCCGACTGCAGCTTCGGAATCATCCCGCCGTCGACCGCCCCCGATCGCTGCAATTCCGCGGCAATCTGAGGAGTAACCAGTTTCACGGTGCGGCCTTCGCGGTCCAACACGCCGGGCACGTTGGACACAAATACCAGCGCCCCGGCTCCGAGCGCGCGCGCAACCGCGCCGGCAATTGAGTCGGCGTTGACGTTGTAGACCTGCCCGCGGGCGTCCAGCCCCAGCGGCGCCACCACCGGAGTGATCCGGGCCGCGAGCAGGGCGTCAATCAATCCGGTTTCAACCGCTTCAACCTGGCCCACCCGGCCCAACCGTCCGCTGGGTTCGGGGGAGACCCTTACCGAGCCGCCATCGATTCCGGAAATCCCGGCCGCCGCTACTCCGGTCCGGGACAGGGCGCGAACGATCTCCTTGCCGACCGTGCCGCAGAAAACCTTGATCGCCGCTTCCAGCACCTGTTCGTCGGTGTAACGCAGGCCGTCGACAAACCGAGTCCGGACGCCGGACCGATCCAACTCGGCGCTCAGCGCGCGGCCGCCGCCGTGCACGATAACGACCGGGTGGTGGTTGCGCAAACGCTTTATCTGGCCGCAAAGATCGGGCAGGTCCAGTTCGTCGCCGCCGCCGACCTTGATTACCAACGGCGCGGGCCGGGCAGCCGGCTTGTTCACTTAAGTCGTGTACTCGGAATTGAAGGCAACGTACTCGGCGCTCAGGTCGCAACCGACCGCCCGCGCCCCGAAGACGCCGGAGTGCAGATCTAGGGTTATGGTCGAGCGCGGCCGGGCCAGCACCGCCGACGCCTGCTCGGGATCGAAATCGATCGGCAGGCCCTTGCGCATCGTCTGGACTTCTCCCAGGTGGAGATCCATCCGCTCGGGGTCGAACTCGGCACCGGAATATCCGGCCGCGCAAAGGATGCGGCCGAAATTGGGATCGGCCCCGCGCACGGCCGTTTTCACCAGCATCGAAGTTGTGATCGTGCGCGCGATCAAGCGCGCCTGCTCCTGCGAGGAAGCACCGTTCACCTGAACAACGAACACCTGGTTGACGCCCTCTCCGCCGGCCACGATGGATTCGGCCATCTCCCAGGCCAGGTCCCGGAACGCGGAGCGGAATTTCGGCCAATCGGGGTGACCGGGAGCCAGTTCGATTCCGCTCGCCCCGGAAGAGAGCACCAGCAGCGAATCGTTGGTCGAGGAGTCGCCGTCGATGCTGACGGCATTGAAAGTCTCTTCGGCGATTTCGGTGGTCAGCTGCTGCAGCACGTCGCGGCCAATTGCCGCGTCCGTGGTCATGTAGGCCAGCATCGTGGCCATGTTTGGGTGGATCATGCCCGCGCCCTTGCACATCGCCCCGATCGTCACCTGCCCGCCGCCCACGGCGAGGGTATGCTGGCCCAACTTGGGGCCGGCGTCGGTGGTCATGATTGCCCCGGCCGCGGCCCGGCCGCCTTCGCGACCGACTGAAATGGCAGCCACGCCGGTGGCCAGTTTTTCCATCGGCAATTGCACGCCGATGATGCCGGTGGAGCAGACCAGGACCTGGTCGGGTGGAATCTGGAATCGCTCGCCGGTCAGGCGGGCCAGTTCCATGGTGTTGTCGAATCCGGGTTGACCGGTCGCAGCATTTGCGATCCCGGAATTCGTCACGATCGCGCGCGCCTGCCCGCGGCCGACGATCGCCCGGTTGTAGCGAACACTGGGGGCGGCGAAGCGGTTCCGGGTGAAAACCCCCGCCACCGTGGCGGGACCTTCGGTCGCCAGGAGCACGGCCAGGTCGGGTTCCCCGGACGGCTTTATTCCGCAGGTGTGACCGCCGGCGATAAAGCCGAGCGGCGCGCATACTCCTTTGGACATTTGGATCCCTTTTCGCATGATTTCGAGAAGAATTCGGTCCGCCGGCCGGGGCCGTGGTCTCGACCAACCGACGCGGGGGTTGCCCGATTCCCGGCCCGACTCTGGCGATCTCCGGCCAAGGATCGGCAGAACCCCGCTGAGTCAGTTAATTTTGCCCCTGCGAAAAGCCCCTGCCGTCTGCAATTTCGGATTTGGCGCGAAGCTGCGGACAACCCCTTGTCAGGGCTCTTAACCGAGGTTTCCGACCTTGCCCTAACATTTGCCGCCAAAGTCGCGGCAATCGGGCTCGCGTCGCGTACTTGGCGGCGAGACTGCCGCCGGCCGGCGATTGCAGATCGTTTTGGGCGCGAGGCGGCACCGGCTGATAGTCCGGACCGGCCGGCGCATTTCAATCCAATTACCCGAGCCCTGCGCATCCTATGGCCGCCCACGACACCGCGCGGGGACAAAGATTTCCCGACCCGTAGATCTTCGCCGGGGGCGGCTTTGGACCGCCCGACCGAGGCCGGCGTTAGGGGTAAGCCGGCGCCACTTCAAGGCCGCACCGTTCGTCGAAACCGGCCATCAGGTTGGCGTTCTGCAATGCTTGGCCGGCCGCGCCCTTCACGAGGTTGTCGACCACTCCGAACATCATCAGCCTCCGTCCGTCGGGGCTGGGGCGGGCATGCACGGCGCAGTAGTTTGAGCCGGCAACCCATTTGCTGCGAGGAGGCTGATCCAACGCCAGCGTGAACGGCGCGTCGGCGTAGAAATCGCGGTAGAGGTCGTCTATTTCTGCCGGTTTCGCCGGTCGGGTTAGGCGGGCATAACCGGTTGAGAGGATGCCCCGGATCATGGGCGTCAGGTGAGGGATGAACGTGACCGCCACTTCTCGCGCCGCGATCAGCTCCAGTTCCTGGATCATCTCCGCTGCGTGCCGGTGCCCGTCGACGCCATAAGGGTGGATGCTCTCGGTCACTTCCGAATAGTGGCTGTCGAGCTTTAGCGACCGTCCGGCGCCGGATATTCCGGACTTGGCATCAAAGACGATGTCCGGCTCGATCAACCCCGCGGCGAGCGCGGGCGCCGCCGACAGGATGGCCGCGGTGGGATAGCAACCGGGATTGCCGACCGCCCGCGCCGCAGCAATCTCTTCGCGGTGCAGCTCGGGTAGTCCATAGACCGCATCGCCCAGCAGGTCCGGCCGGGGATGCGGGTGGCCGTAATAGGTTTGATAGTCGTCTGCCGAAGTCAGCCGCAGGTCGGCGCTCACGTCGATCGCCCGCACCCCGGCCTGCATGAATGGCGCCAGGACTTCCGCTGAAGCCATATGTGGCAGGCATGAGAAAACCACCTCGGTGTCCAGCCCGACTTCCTCAGTCGCGACCAGCCGAATCTCCGCAGCCCTCCCGCCGTCGAAGGTCCGAGCGTGCGGGAAAACGTCACCGAACGATCGGCCGGCGTGACTGCGGGCGGTAAGTTCATGGATCTTGAACGCCGGGTGTGTGCTCAGCAGCCGCACCAGTTCGAGACCAAAGTAGCTGGTCGCATTGATGATCGTTGCCCGCATACGGAGTTTGGGCCTGTCAATTGGTACTGAGCCGGACGATCGATTGCCGATCGCAATCAAGAGTCTATTGCCCAAATGGCCCTTTCGCGCCCGGTCGCGATCGCTTCAGCCGCCACATCCGGTCGGGTTTCGGCCCGGTCCATTGGCCCCGCCGGTAAGCGGGCAATTTTTCCCCACTAAAATCCTTCTCGGCTCTCAGGGCCGATCCACGCCCCATTCCCAGCACCCCGGGCTCTTTTCGACATGGACTGGCAAGCGCTCGCCGACAAGTACTACGCGCAGTGTTTCGTGCGCCCCCCAATGACCCTGGTCCGCGGTGAGGGTACCCGCGTTTGGGACACCGAGGGTCGCGAATACCTCGACTTTGTCGCCGGGATTGCGGTATGCTGCCTCGGCCATGCCAATTCAGATATCGCCGACGCAGTCGCCGACCAGGCCCGCCAGCTGGTAACGGTTTCCAATCTCTACTACAGCGTGCCGCAGATTGAACTGGCTCAACTTCTGCTCGACGAATCGCCCTTCGATCGCGTTTTCTTCACCAACAGCGGAGCCGAGTCGACCGAAACCGCGGTCAAGGCGGCGCGCAAATTCGGCCGCGATCAACGCGACGGCGCTTTCGAGGTAATCACCGCCGCCCGCGGCTTTCACGGGCGGACCCTGGCGATGACGGCGGCGACCGGTACGCCTGCCTACCAGGTCCCCTTCGCGCCCATGCCGGCGGGCTTCAAACAGGTCGATTTCAATGACCTTGACGCCATCGCAGCGGCGGTGGGCGACGATACATGCGCAATCATGGTCGAACCGATCCAGGCCGAGGGCGGCGTCTGGCCGGCGCAGGACGGGTACCTGGCCGGGTTGCGCGAAATCTGCGACCGCAACGGCCTGCTGCTCATCTTCGACGAGGTGCAGACCGGGATCGGGCGCCTGGGCTACGTCTACGGATTCGAGCACTGGGGCGTTGAACCGGACCTTATCTGCCTGGCCAAAGGCCTCGGAGGCGGATTCCCGCTGGGAGCGGTGCTCTTTAAGGAGCACGCCCAGACCCTGCGGCCCGGCGATCATGGGAACACCTTCGGCGGTTCACCGGCGATGTGCGCCGCCGGACGGGTCGTGATGCAGGCAATCCGCTATACCGGGCTGCTCGAGCACGTCCGCGAGCGGGGCGACCAGCTTGTGGCCGGGCTGAACGCCATGCGGCCCAGCGGCAAGGTCGTCGACGTCCGCGGCGTCGGGTTGTTGCAGGGATTCGAACTCGAATCCCCCGAGCTGGCCGACCACGTCGTCGCCAATGCGCGCGATAACGGACTGATCGTTGTAAAAGTGGCCGCGGCCGCGATCCGGATGGTTCCGCCGCTCACGGTCACCGACGACGAAATCGACAACGCCCTGTCGATCATCGCCGAGTCCATCGGCGCCTGACCGCCAACTCCGGGACCAGGTTATGGAAAAGGTAGTCCTGGCCTATTCGGGCGGACTCGACACGTCGGTGGCGATCCCTTGGATCAAGGAGAACTACGACCTCGACGTGATCGCCCTCACCATCGACCTGGGCCAGGGCCGCGAGCTAGAAGGGGTCCCAGAACGCGCGCTGTCCAACGGCGCAATCGAGGCCCACGTTGAGGACGCGCGGGCGCTTTTCGTCGAACGATTTGTATTTCCGTCGCTGCAGGCCGGGGCCAAGTACGAGGACGCCTATTACCTGGCGACCGCGCTGGGGCGCCCGTTGATCGCCTGGCTGCTAGTGGAAACCGCCCACAAGGTCGGCGCGGTGGCGGTCGCGCACGGATCCACCGGCAAGGGCAACGACCAAGTGCGGTTCGACGTTTCAATTGGCACCCTGGATCCAAATCTGCGCATCATCGCCCCGATCCGGGAATGGAGCATGAACCGCGACCAGGAGATCGAATACGCCACCGCCCGCGGCCTCGATATTCCGGTGACGGTCGAGAGCCCCTATTCGACCGACGAGAACCTGTGGGGCCGCAGTATCGAGTCGGGCGTGCTCGAGGACGCTTGGCACGAGCCGCCCAACGACGTCTGGCTCTGGACCACCGACCCCGCGGATGCCCCGGACCAGCCCCTCGATCTGGAGATCGGGTTCAAGGCCGGCGTCCCGGTATCACTCGACGGCGAGGAGATGGACGGGGTGCAGCTGATTACGCGCCTGCATGAGATCGGGGGAAGGCACGGGATCGGTCGGGCCGACCATATCGAGAACCGCCTGATCGGCATCAAGTCGCGTGAGATTTATGAGATGCCGGCGGCCGAGATTCTGCACCGGGCGCACTACGCGCTGGAGACGATGACTTTGTCCCGCGACCAGATGCGCTTTAAGGCGCAAGTCTCGGCCGAATACGCGCGAATGGTCTACGACGGGCTCTGGTTCTCCGGACTGCACCGCGACCTGGCCGCTTTCCTCGGCTCCAACCAGGAGAAGGTCACCGGATCGGTGCGGATGCGGCTGCACAAGGGACACGCCACCGTTACCGGGCGCAGTTCCGAGGACTCGCTCTACCGTCCGGAACTGGCCACCTACGGCGCCGACGACAGCTTCGACCACAACGCCGCCGTCGGTTTCATAAAGCTGCACGGCCTCAGTCAGCAGACCCAGGCGCAGCTCCAACTCGGCGCCGGGGGCGAAAAGCTCCTACCACCCGGGGGCAACTAAGACTCGACCGGGCACCGACGCTGTCGCCCGCCAGCGCCGACAATCTAGGCTACAAGTGGTGCCGGGGATTTGGACCGCCGGCAAATGCCGCTGCCTTAAGCGGCGGAGGACGAACCTGGCTTGAGTCTCTGGGCAGGAAGATTGGGCGCCGGCGGAGGCAGCGCCGCGATGGCGTTTACCTCTTCGCTCGGCCGCGACGCGCGGTTCTGGCGCGAGGAGCTTGCGGTCGCGGTTGCGCACGTCGAAATGCTCGGTCGCTGCGGGATCGTGGATCCGGCTGAATCCGAATCGGTGGTCGCCGGCCTGCGCGGGATCGCGGCGGACTTCGCCGCCAACGGGGTTCCCGTCGACGGCGGTGACGAAGACATTCACGCGCTGGTCGAGCGGCTCCTGGGAGAGGCGGTCGGCCCCAGCGCCGGTCATCTCCGGACGGCGCGCTCGCGCAACGACCAGGTCGCCACGGCCTTCAAGCTATACGTCCGGCGGGCCACCACCGACATTTGGGAAGCCTCGCTGGACCTCTTCGAGGCGCTGGTGGGGCGGGCCGGTGAACAGGGTGACACGATTGCACCCGGGATGACCCATCTGCAGGTCGGACAGCCGATTCTCCTGGCCCACCATCTGCTCGCCCACGCAGAGGCGCTGCGGCGAGTCTGCCGGCGCTGCGCGTTCGGCCTGGACTCGGCCTCTGAACTGCCGCTCGGCGCCGGCGCGATGGCCGGCACCTCGTTCCCGATCGACCCCGAATACGTCGCCCGGCGGCTCGGTTTCCGGCGGACCTGCAACAACAGCGTCGACGCGGTAGCCAACCGGGATTTCGTGGTCGAATTCCTGCAGCTTTGCAGCCTGGCGGCGGTCAACCTCTCGCGGCTGGCCGAAGAAATCGTAATCTGGGCCTCGCAGCCGTTTGCGGCGGTTGTGCTGCCCGACGCCTGGGCAACCGGATCCAGCATCATGCCGCAGAAAAAGAACCCCGACGTGGCCGAACTGGTGCGGGGTCGGGCCGGAACCGCGATCGGCCGGCTGGCCGGTTTCCAAGCGACCCTAAAGTCGCTGCCGCTGGCTTACAACCTGGACCTGCAGGAAGACAAGCAGGCGGTCTACGGAGCCGAGGACGATACCCTAGCCGGCCTGCTGGCAATGACCGGCTTGGTCGCCAATCTGCATTTCCGCTCCGATCGGCTCGCCGAAATCGCCGCGATGGGGGCGTCGGCGGCCACCGATCTGGCCGACTATCTGGTCGGCAAAGGGGTGCCCTTCGACCGCGCCCATTCCGCAGTCGGAGCCCTGGTCGCCGAACTCGAACGACAGGGCCGTGACCTGGCGTCGGTTGACCTTAAGACCCTGCGGTCCATCGACCAAAACTTCGATGAGCGGGCGCTTGAGCGGCTGGATCCCGGCTGGGCGGTCCGGGCGCGGACTTCGCCCGGTGGGACTGCCCCGGTCCAGGTGCGGGCCCAGGTTGAGTCCGCCCAGAGCTGGGCCGGATCGGAGCGCCAGCGGGTTCAGGCGGCGCTGCCGAACCTGCCGCTTGACTGACCCGCCCCCGTGCGGAAAGTACCAAAACTCAAATAGAATTTCTGCGGCCAACGGATCCGGCCTTCCGCGACCGGCTCCCAGGCCCTTCAGAAAACGCCCCGTTCAGGCCAATTTCATGATCAGAAGCTTGAGCTTGGGTTACCCGCGAATCGGGCCCAAGCGCGAACTTAAGCGCGCCGTCGAGCGTTACTGGAGCGGCCGGCTGAGCGCCGATGAACTCCGGGACAAAGCCGCCGAATTGCGCCGTTATGTCTGGGAGAGCCATCGCGACGCCGGTATCGATCTGATTCCCAGCAACGATTTCACGCTCTACGACCAGGTTCTCGCCACCACCGAAATGGTCGGAGCGGTGCCGGAGCGGTTCAGAAGTCTGGCGGGCCTCAGCCCGCTCGACGTGTACTTTGCGATGGCGCGCGGATACCAGGGCCCGCAGGGCGACGTGCACGCCTGCGATCTGACCAAATGGTTCGACACCAACTACCACTACGTGGTGCCCGAACTCGCGCGCGACCAGGAGTTCGCGCTCGACTCGACCAAGCCGCGTTCGGAATTTGCCGAAGCACTCGCCCTGGGGATAAAGACGACGCCGGTGCTGATCGGGCCGGTCACCTACCTGTTGCTCAGCAAATCGGTCGACGACTCCAACCCGCTCGACCTGCTCGACAAATTGCTACCGGTCTACGATGAACTGCTCAGGGAATTGGACCGCGACGGTGTCGATCAGGTCCAATTGCACGAGCCGGTCCTGGTGACCGACCTGGACCCGACCGCGGCCGACGCGTTCCGGACCGCCTACCGCCGGCTCGCTGCCACCGGTCCGAGCATCGTACTGGGAACCTACTTCGGTGCGCTGAACGAGAACCTGTCCCTGCTGGACGGCCTGTCGCTGGGGACCCTGCACGTCGACTTGGTGCGCGCGCCGGATCAACTCGAACCGGCGGTCGCGGCCGCCAAGGCCAACGGCTGGAGCCTTTCGCTGGGTCTGGTCGACGGACGCAACGTCTGGCGCGCCGACTTGGATCGGGTCCGGGAGCGCGCGGGCGTAGCGGTCGCCGAACTCGGCGCCGAGCGCGTGCTGATCGCATCCTCCTGCTCGCTGCTGCACTGCCCGGTGGATTTAGACAACGAGACCGGACTGGACGAAGAACTAAAGCAGTGGTTGGCGTTCGCCAGACAGAAGCTGGGCGAGATCGCCGCGGTCGCCGGTTCAATGAACGGGCGTCCGGGCCACGAAGGAACCTTCGCCGGCGCCCGCGCCGCGCAGCGTTCGCGGGCAAGCTCGGGGCGGATTCACAATGCCGCCGTGGCCGAGCGCCTGGCCGGCATCACCGAAGACATGGTCCGTCGACGCTCCCCCTATCTGGAGCGATCCGGCGCGCAGCGCGATCACCTGAACCTGCGCCCGCTACCGACCACGACAATCGGCTCTTTCCCGCAGTCCGGTCAAGTCCGCCGAGAGCGGCAGGCGTACCGCCGCGGCCGCCAGACGCTGGCCCAGTACGAAGACTTCCTGCGCACCGAGATCGCCCGCACCATCAGGATCCAGGAGGACCTGGACATCGACGTGCTGGTGCACGGTGAATTCGAACGCACCGACATGGTCGAGTACTTCGGCGAGCAGCTCGAAGGAATCACGTTCA
This sequence comes from Chloroflexota bacterium, assembly GCA_009840625.1. Lineage (NCBI taxonomy): Bacteria > Bacillati > Chloroflexota > Chloroflexota bacterium. Next base: position 80,268 of record VXNJ01000009.1, read on the forward strand.
CCGGCAACGGCTGGGTTCAGAGCTACGGCACCCGCTGCGTGCGGCCGCCGTTGATCTTCGGCGACGTATGGCGCCCCGAGCCGATGACGACCCGCTGGTCCGAATACGCCCAATCGCTCACCAAGCGACCGGTCAAGGGCATGCTCACCGCGCCGGTGACGATCCTGATGTGGTCGTTCGTGCGCGACGACCAGCCGCGCGAGCGGACCTGCCAGCAACTGGCGCTGGCGCTGCGCGACGAGGTCGCCGACCTGGAAGCGGCCGGCATTTCGGTGATCCAGCTCGACGAGCCGGCCCTGCGCGAGGGCCTGCCGCTGCGCGCGGCCGAGCACGCCGACTACCTGCGCTGGGCGGTCGAGTGCTTTCGGTTGGCATCATCCGGGGCGGCCGATTCGACCCAGATCCACACCCACATGTGCTACTCGGAGTTCAACAACATCATCGAAGCGATCGCCGCCCTCGACGCCGACGTGATCTCGATCGAGGCCTCGCGGTCAAACATGGAATTGCTCGAATCCTTCGTCGAGTTCGACTACCCGAACGAGATCGGGCCAGGCGTCTACGACATCCATTCGCCGCGCATCCCGTCGACGGACGAGATGGAGCGGCGACTGCAGGCCGCGCTAGAGCACCTGCGGCCCGAACAGCTATGGGTGAACCCCGACTGCGGACTCAAAACCAGAAGTTGGGAGGAAGTCGAACCAGCATTGCGGAATATGGTGGCCGCCACCGAACGAATGCGGCAACTCCAGACTACGCCGGCCTGACCTAGAGACCGGGAACCGCGTCCGCGCCAGGACGGCGCGCCGAAGATGACCCCTGCAAGCCCCTCACCGCGCTACTGGCCCGCGCTCGACGGGCTGCGGGCCCTAGCCGTCCTGGCCGTGGTGGCGTTTCACGCCGGCGCCGCCTGGCTGCCGGCCGGATTCCTGGGCGTCGACGTCTTCTTCGTCATCTCGGGATTCCTGATCACCACCCTGCTGCTGCGCGAGAGCGAAAGCAGCGGCGCAATTTCGCTCGCCGGTTTCTGGCGGCGGCGCGCGGCGCGGCTTTTGCCCGCATTGCTGCTGATGCTGGCGGGCGTGGCCGCCTACCTGCTGCTGGCAGCGCCGGACCTGCTGCCTCGCTTCGTCCAGGACGTGCGGTTCGCACTGGTGTTCGTCACCAACTGGGACTTCATCCTGCGCGACGTACCGTACTTCGCCCAGTGGCAACCGTCGCTGGGCACGCATCTGTGGTCGCTCGCGGTCGAAGAGCAGTTCTACCTGGTCTGGCCGCTGGTCGTCGTCGTAGCGCTGCGCCTGGGCGGACGCCGCGCAGTTGGGATCCTGGCCCTGGTTCTGGCGGCCGCCTCGGCGCTGCTCATGGGGATGCTTTACGTCCCGTTCACCGACGTTTCGCGGATCTACTTCGGCACAGACACGCACGCGTTCGGGTTGGCGGTGGGTTCGGCTCTAGCCGTCCTCGTGCGCGCCCGGCCTCAGACCGTGCCCGCAAACCGGGTCGTTCTGACCCTGGCCGGCTCGGTGGCGCTGATCGGAATCCTTGCGGCAATGTCTTTGCTGCACGAGTGGGACGGATTCCTCTACCGCGGCGGCTACCTGGGGGTCGCGATCCTGACCGGGCTGGCCGTCGTAGTCGCCACGACCGAAGAAAACGCCATGGTCCGCTCCCTGAGCTGGCGGCCGTTGCGCTGGCTCGGCCGGCGCTCCTACGGCATCTACCTCTGGCATTGGCCGTTGCTGTTGCTGCCGGCGCCCGCGGCGCTGGCCGGAGCGGAGTTGTCGGAGCCGTTCGACACCCTGTTGCGACTGGTGCTGTTGGTTGCGCTGGCGGAATTCTCTTTCCGCCTGGTCGAAGTCCCGCTGCGCCGGGAGATCGCGCCAGCGCGGGGGCCCGCGTTGCCCGGGTTGCGGCGAATGATACGGCGAACCCGCGCCGGCTTTGGTTCGGAGTTTCCGGGCGTGGTCGCATCTTCGATTTGCCTGGTGCTCCTGGCCACCTTCGGCGCAATCGCCGCGGCCGGACACCGCGAATCACTCCCGGACACCACCTTCACGGCGTTGGAGTTCGCACCCGACTCGGTACCGGCGGCAGCCGGCGTTGACGAACCGGGCGCCGCGGCGGGGCATCGAACGCCGGAGCAACAGTCCGTCCGCGATCGGCCCGCCGGGGAATCTGCGACCCCGTCCGGCCCGCCGATCGCGATTGCCAATCGGGAGCAGCAGGAATCGCCGCCGGATACGCCGGCCAGCGGTCAGATCGCGGCCTTTACCAGCAACCTGATTTCGATCCGGTACCAGCCGGGCACCGCTCCGGCCCGACCGGTCGCGCAGGATCCGGCCGCCTGGGAGCGCGTCCTGGCGATCGGTGACTCGGTGATGCTGGGCGCTGCCGACAATCTGCTGGCGGAGTTTCCGCAGATTCGCGTCGAAGCCGCCCAGTCGGCCCAGTTCCCGGAAGGGGTCGCCCGGATTCGGGCCGAAGTGGCCAAGCCTCCGGCCGAGCGCTCCGAAGTGGTCGTATTGCACCTCGGAACGAACGGAGTCTTTGATCCCGCCCAGCTCGATGAGCTGCGCCGCCTGAGCATCGGATTGGACCGCCTGGTCGTTTTGAACATTCGCGCGCCCCGCTCCTGGGAATCGTTCGTGAACGATCAACTCGCTCCCACTGCCGATTGGAGCAAGGTCAGGTTCATCGACTGGCACACGATCAGCGGCGACCGACCGGACTGGCTCGAAGGGGACCACGTCCATCTGACCGAGGTCGGCCAGGACGCATACACGGCCCTGATCGCGGACGCGATATCGCCCTGACCACTTCATAAATGCCGCGCACCGGGGCGCGAAGCGACCGCCACGGAACGTTTTTGCCGCCCGGTCCGCTCGGCCTCCCGGTCGCTCCCCGGCGGCCGGGCAATTGACTTCATCGACGCAAATGCCGGCCGAACGGATATTTGGGGTTCGCTGAGCACGGGCCGCGAACCAAAGCGATGATGAGGGCCGGCAGAATTCCTTACCGGTGACCGGCAAAGGGAAAATCTAAGCGCGCGATGCGACCCGATTTGTCGCCGCTCGACCAGGTACCGGGGCAGCCCAACAAAGTGAACGCAGCCGATCCTTCCGCCGAACCAGACTCCGGCGAGGTCGCCGAAAAGATCGCCCGGTTGCGCAGCGAATTGGTCCGGCACGAACGCCTCTACTACGTTCTCGACCGCCCTGAAATTGGTGATGCCGAATTCGATCGGATGCTGCGCCAGCTGCTGGAGTTGGAAGAGGAATTCCCCGAGCTGGCAACCCCCGATTCACCTACCCGCCGGGTCGGCGGTGCTCCGCGCCCGGGAGTCGAAAAAGCCGAGCACTCGTCGGTGATGCTCAGTCTCGACAACGCGTTCGACGATGACGAGCTGGCCGAATTCGATCGCCGGGTCCGGGAAGGCGCCGATCGCAGGGTGGTCTCCTATGTCGGCGAACTAAAACTCGACGGAGTCTCGATGGCGGTGCGCTACGCCGAGGGACGGCTGGCGCTGGCGTTGACCCGCGGCGACGGAATATCGGGCGAGGTGATAACCCCCAACGCGCGAACGCTACGCTCGCTGCCGCTGACGGTCGATCGCAGACTGCTATCCGACTCAGGGATCGACCGCGGCTTCGAAGTGCGCGGCGAAGTGGTGATGCCCAAGACCGCGTTCGCGACGCTCAACCGGCGCCAAGCAGCCGAGGGCGGGCATGTTTTCGCCAATCCGCGGAATGCCGCCGCCGGCACGCTGCGCATGCTCGACCCCGCGGTCACCGCGGGTCGTCGATTGGACTTCTATGGATACTCGCTGCTGGTTTATGGCCAGCCCTGGGGTGAATCGCACTGGCAGAGCTTGGATTTGATGGAGGAACTGGGATTCAAGATAAATCCGCATCGCCAGCAACTCGAGGGGCTTGAAGGCCTGCGCGAATTCCGCGATCGCTGGATGGACCGGCGGGAGTCGCTGGAATACGAGATCGACGGCCTGGTCTTCAAGGTCGATTCGACCCAGGACCAGCGGCAGCTGGGCGCGACCGCCAAGGCGCCGCGCTGGGCAATTGCCGCCAAGCCGCTGGCACAGCAAGCCGAAACGATCATCGAGGACGTGGATCTGCAGGTTGGGCGAACCGGCGCGGTCACGCCGCGCGCGCACCTGAAGCCGACACGAATCGGCGGAGTCACTGTGGCGCGTGCGACCCTGCACAACTTCGACGAGATCGAACGCCTCGGATTGCAGATCGGCGACAGGGTCCTGGTCGAGCGGTCGGGCGACGTGATCCCGAAGGTGCTGCGGGTAATCAGGCACGGTCCGGATCGCAACGAGATTCCGGTTCCAAGCGCCTGTCCGGTGTGCTCAACCGCCCTGGAGCGGCCCGAAGGCGAAGTGGTATGGCGCTGCCCGAACGCACGTTGCCCGGCCCGGCTCAAGCAATCGATCCTGCATTTCGGTCACCGGGCGGCAATGGACATCGACGGCCTGGGCGAGTGGCTGGTAGAGGAATTGGTCGATGCCGGCCACGTCCGCGGACTGGCGGACCTGTACCGGCTCGACCCCCTGTTGCTGGCCAACCTCGAGAAGGATTCGTTCCTGTTGGCTGAGGATGCTGCCGAGTCGCTGATCGACGAACTCGCCGCCGCCCGCGATCGAATCGACCTGGGCAGGGTCTTGTACGCGCTCAACATCCCGAGCGTCGGTCCATCCGTGGCCGCCGCGATTGGTCGAACGCACTCGGGAATCGGTCAGCTTGCCGCGGTAACGCGCGAAGCCCTCGAGGCAAGCGGTTGCGTCAACGAACGACAGGAGAACTCGTTGCAGTCGTTCTTCAACGACCCTTCAAATCAAACTCTCGTTCGCGACCTCGAAACGTCCGGCCCCCCGTTCAACTCCGTCGGCGATCGGCGGTCCGGGCCGCCCTCCGCCGAAGGCCCGGTCTGGGACTCTCGGCGCCTGCACTCCTTTATTGAGCGCCTTACCAGGCCCGCTGGCGATTTGCCGGGGGCGGTAGCCGGAATTGGCGGCGTGCTCGCACGTCACCTAGTCGAACGAGGGCTCGTCGGCCGGCCATCCGACCTGTTCCGCCTGGAAGTCGCAGAACTTGCGCGGATTCCCAACCCCATCAGGCTCGGTGAGAAATCGGCCGCCCGGGTAGTCAACGGGCTGGAGCGATCCAAGCAAGCCCCGTTGCAGCGCCTGCTTTACGGGCTGGGAATACGCCACGTCGGGGAACGAACCGCCGAACTGCTCGCCCAGCACTACCGCGATCTCGACGCGATCGCCGGTGCCTCGACCGAGGAGCTGGCGGCGGTCGACGAGATCGGCCCGCTCATCGCAGCTTCGGTGGCGGCCTTTTTCGAGGATCCCGGCAACCGGGCGTTGATCGAAGAACTACGCCAGGCCGGGCTGCGCCTAAAAGACCCCGAGCCATCCCAGGCATCGGCGTCCCCCGAAGTCGCCGGCAAGACGTTTGTTCTGACTGGCGCGCTTTCCCAGATGACGCGCCGCCAAGCAAGGGAGCAAATCCGTTCCGCGGGCGGCAAGGTGACCGGATCGGTGAGCAATAACACGGATTACCTGGTGGCCGGTGACAAACCCGGTTCCAAGCTGACCCGGGCCCGGGAGTTGGGGGTGGCGATCCTCAGCGAGGACGAGCTGCGGGAACTGCTTTCGGTATAGGCTCCGGGCGCCCGGACTCCGCGCCGGATTCAGCCGGATTCGGCGGCGGCGACCGGGACCAGGCGGGCGTATGCGGCGGCCAGTTTCTTGGTCTCGCCGGTGTCGAATCGGACCTTGACGATCTCCTCACCGCGCGCGATCTGGGACTCCAGGACTACTCCGGTGCCGAAGGTGGCGTGTTGCACCTCCTGGCCGGGCGCAAACTGCGGGTCGGGATCGACCGGCGGCGGCGGCTCGAATCTGGGGCTCCGGCGGAGGGCGAACAACTCCATGCCAACGCCGTGCCCGTAGCTCTCGGTGGCCCGGTACTCGAGCAGGTCGGCGGGCAGGTCGACAAGGAACCGCGAGGGGTCCTGAGATTGCTGTCCCCAGTACCGACGTGCCCGGGCCGAGTAAGAAAGATACAGGCGGTTGCGGGCCCGGGTCATGCCCACGTAGGCTAGGCGCCGTTCCTCGTCGACGTCACGGTCCAGACTGCGCAGGTGCGGTATCAGCCCGTCCACGAAACCGCAAACGAAGACGCAGTCGTACTCAAGGCCCTTGGCGCGATGCAGGGTCATCAGCTCCACCCGTTCGGCGCCCACTCCGGCGGCGTCGTCGCCGCCGGCGATCAAGGCCACGTCTTCAAGGAACTGGCCGAGGGCCTCGGCCGGTTCGAGCCCGGCATATACCGCCAGACTGTCCAGCAGGGAACGCACGTTCTCGAGCCGATCCTCGCCCCGATCGTCCTCGGTCAGGTAACGCTGGTAGCCGGTCCGCTCGAGCACCGCCATCAGCAACTCGGGCAACGAAACCGCCGCGGCGTCCCGGCGGAGCGATTCGATCACGTCCGACAGCCGAACGAGCGCGCCGCGTCCGCGGGAAGTCAGACCGTTGGGGGGCAGGTCGGGGTCCTGGCTGGCCAAAAGTGATATCAGCTGACCCACCGGCAGTCCCAGATCGGCGCGCAGCGACTCCAATTGCTCGCGCGTTCCCGGCCCGATCCCGCGGGGTGGCGTGTTGAGCACCCGCCGCCAGGAAATCAGGTCCGCGTCGCGGTACAGCAACCGCAGGTAGGCGATAAGGTCCTTGATTTCGCGCCGCTGGTAGAACTCCGGGGCTCCGCGCACCACGTAGGCGATGTTGAACCGCCGCAACTCGGTCTCCAGCTCCCGCGACTGGGAGTTGACGCGGTAGAGGATGGCGATTTGCTGGGCCGGAATGCCCTGGTTGGTGAGCCGGGCGATCTCGCGGGCGATTTCCTCGGCCTCGTCTTCGGTGTCGGAGGCTTCGATGACCGTGATCTTTTGCCCGGACGGGCGCTGCGTCCAGAGCTCTTTTTCATGGCGGCGGTTCATGCCCCCGGCCAGCCCGTTGGCGCACTCCAGGATGTTTCCCGATGAACGGTAGTTGCGGGTCAGGCGCACCACCCGGGCACCCGGATAGCGGTCGGCAAATCCCAGGATCAGGTCCACGTTGGCGCCGCGCCAGGTGTAGATGCACTGGTCGTCGTCGCCGACCACCACCAGATTCGAGTGGGCGCCCGCGAGCATCCCCATGAGGGTGTCCTGGGCCTGGTTGACGTCCTGGTATTCGTCCACCATCAGGTGCAGATAGCGGCCCTGCAGATGCTCAAGGACGGCCGGATGCTCGCTCAAGAGACTCACCGGACGGGCCAGCAGGTCGCCGAAATCGAGCGCGTTTGAGGCAGCCAGCTCGCGTTCGTAGTCGGACGCAATGTCGCCGAAAAGCTCCGGCTCGAGGCGGAAGTCGACAGTCGCCGCGTAGTGCTCCAGCGGATCGGCCAACTCGTCCTTGGCGCGGGCGATGCTGGCGATGATGTGGCTCTCGACGTTGCGGCCCAGGCCGGCCTTGTCGAGTCCGCGCCGCGCCAGGACGTGCTTTAAAACACTGCGCTGGTCGTCGGCGTCGGCTATGGAGAAGTTCGGATCTATCCCGATCCGCTCCCCGAAACGGCGCAGCAGGCGGACCCCCAGGCGGTGGAACGTGGAGATCTGGGCCGCGTGCAGGATCGATCCCCCCAGCGCTACTGCGCGCTCGCGCATTTCGGAGGCGGCCTTGTTGGTGAAGGTGACCGCCAGGACCCGCTCCGGCGCAATCCCCAGTCCGCCGACCAGGTAAGCGGCGCGGTGGGTGATGACCCGGGTCTTGCCCGACCCCGCCCCGGCCAGAATCATCATCGGGCCGTCGACGTGGCGCACCGCTTCGAGCTGTTCGGGATTCAGCAATTCGTCGTGGTAGCTGGGGTGACTCATGTACCTGGGCGCGTCCGATCCCCCGGACCGGCGGTCAACTCTCCAAAGCAAATGCTAGTTGGGCGAGCGCCGGCCGGATTCCGTCAGGGTGTGAAAATCTGGCACCGCCGCAGCCGATTTTCAGGTTCCGCCGATGGCCCAGTTGACCGAGTCTCAAGCTCCCGCCCTGATCAGGGCTGCCACCCTGTTCGACGCCGGCGCGATTTCGCGCCTGATCGAACCGTTCGCGCGCGCCGATCAGATGTTGCCCCGCCCGATCGCCGACATCATCGAAAACCTGCGCGACTACAAGGTGGCATTCGACGGGGACGAACTGGTCGGCGTGGCCGCGCTCCACCTCATGCCCCCGGATACGGCCGAGGTGCGGGCGCTGGCGGTTGCCGATTCCTGGCAGGGCCGGGGACTTGGCCGCGAGCTGGTTGAGCGCTGCCTTGACGAAGCTCGCTCGCTGGGAATCCGACAGGCTTTCACGCTGACCCTGCAGCCCGGATTCTTCGAACGTCTGGGGTTTACAGTCTCCGAACGCGATTCGCTGACCCACAAGGTATGGACCGAGTGCTACAAGTGCCCCAAATACGACCGCTGTGACGAGATCGCGATGACGGTCGACCTCTAGGCCTGATGCGGCGCGCGATCCTCAGCCCCGACCGGCCGGTCGTGACCTTGTTGCGGCCGCTGGCGCTGCTGTCGGTGGGTGTGCTGGGCGTGCTGGCGCTGGTGACAACGTCGGCGATCGTCTACTGGTTCTTCTACGTGACCGCGGCGCTGGTCGTGCTGACCTGGTACTGGGTTTCGCGCTCGGTAACCAATCTCCGCATGGCCCGTTCGCTGGTCACTAAGGCGGCATTCGCCGGCGACGAAGTGGCCGAGGAATTCCGGTTGACCAATCTGGGTCGCCTTCCGGTGCTCATGGTCGAACTGGAGGACCAGTCGAACTTTCCCGGCTACTCGGCCTCGATCGCCGAAAACCTCGACGCCCGCCAGACCAAGGTCTGGCAGAGCAGCGGCAAGGCGCTGCGGCGCGGGATTTTCACGATGGGGCCGATGGTCGTGCGCACCGGCGACCCGTTCGGGATTTTTGCCGCCGAATTCAATTTCCCGCGCGTGACTTCGTTCGTGGTCTATCCGCGGATCGCCTTGATGCCAGAGTTGACGGTGCCGGCCGGGCATCAGTTCGGCTCTTCGCGTTCGTCCTCGCGGACCCAACAGATCACCTCCGACGCGGCCGGCATCCGCGACTTCGCGCCCGGTGATCCCATGAAGCGGATCCACTGGCTCTCGACCGCACGCCGCGGCCAGATAACCGTCAAGGAATTCGACCTGGAACCGGCCGCCAGCGTCTGGATCGCACTGGACTTGAACCGCGCTGTCCTGGCCGGGCGCGGTGCCGATACGACCGAGGAACTGGCGGTGATCGTAGCCACCGCGGTCGCCTACCAGCAGATCCGCGCCGGGCGCGCCGTCGGCCTGGCCGCGCGCGGCGATCAGCGGGTCGTGCTTGAGCCTCAGAAAGGTCCGCAGCAACTCTGGCGCATCCTCGAGCACCTGGCGGTCCTGCGGGCGCACGGACGCGAGGTTTTTCCGCTGACCCTGTCCGAGTTGGGCCAGGGCTTGGCGCCGGGCGTCTCGATTGTGGCGATTTCCTCTGACGGCGACCCCGAGTGGATAAGCGCCCTGGGGCAGCTCACCCGCCGCCGTATCAACTGCACCGCGGTCCACATCGACGCCCACAGCTTCGGCGGTCCTGCCACCGCGGCCGACCTGGTGAGTCTGGCGGCGCTGTCGGGAATAGGAATCCGGACGCTGCGGGCGGGTCAGGAATTTGCCAGCATCAGGCCGGACTTTGAGCCCCCGCCCGGAGTTCCGGCGACGATGGTCGCCGGCGGCTGAACGGCGGTGTCGACTATGACCAGCAGTTTCGACCAGTCCGGGCTGCGTCAGCGCGGGATCGACTGGCTGCCGGCCCTGCTGGCGATCGCGGTGGTGCTGGCGCCGGTCTACGCCGTCCACGACGCGCGCTGGGTCGAAAAAACGTTCGTGATGTTCCCGCTGGCGATTCTGGGACTGGCCATCGGGGCGGCGGCCTGCCGGACCCGCGCCCCCGGACCGGTGGTGCTGGCCCTGGGGGTCCTGACCGGCGTTGCGGCAAGCTTCGTGGTCGCGGCCGAGGTTTTTCCGGGACCGACCGAACTCTGGCCGAGCTTCAGCCAGATGAGCGCCGGCACCTGGGAATGGCTGCAAGCGACCGTGGAGGGCGAAACTCCGGGTCCGCAACCGCTGCTGGGGGCGATAACCACCAGCGTCGGTTTCGGATCGGAGCTCTGGCTGCGCTTGCTGGACTGGTTCGAAGCGCTGGTGAACCTGACTCCTTCGGCCGACAACGAGGTGTTCGTCTTCTGGATGGCAACCAGCGCCTGGGGTATGGGTTACTTTGCCGCCTGGGGAATCCTGCGCCGCCGATCGGCCGCGCTGGCGGCCTTGCCGGCCGGGATCACGCTGGCGATCAACACGACGTATCTGGGACCGGTACGGATGCCGTTCGTCGTATTCGTGGTGGCCCTCCTCTTGCTGATGGTCCTGGTAAACATGCGCTCGCTTACGCGACGCTGGGAGGCGAGGCGGACCGAGTACGCCCCCGAGCTGCAGGTGAACATGGCCGCCCTTTCACTGGTCGCGATCGTGCTGGCGGTCGGAATCTCGGTAGTTCTGCCGCGGGCTACCGCCAACCCTTTGGCAACGGCGTTCTGGAATTACCTGGGCGAGGGTTGGAGCGACGTCGAGGCCGCCACGACCCGGCTCTTCTCGGGCGTGTCCAATCCTTCTTCGATCTCGGCGTTTTCGGGCCAGCAGTCGTTCTCAGTGGGCGCCTCGTTGCCCTTCTCGCGCAGCGCCCTGCTGATCGTCCGGTCCACCCGGCCCTACTACTGGCGCGGCTCCACCTACGACCGGTTCCTGGGCGATCGCTGGGAAAACACCGCCAACAAATTGACGACCCTGGCGCCGGACGAACGGATCAGCGAAGTCGTCGAGTCGGCCGCGCGGGTGGCCGTCCAGGCCAATTTCGAAATCTACAACTCAGATTCCTCGATCCTCTACATACCCGGCGATGCGGTCTCGGTCAACCGCCCGTACCTGGTACAGAGTCCCGAGCACGGTGAGCTGACCGAGTTCTCCACAATCCGCGCCACCCGCCGGGTCGGACAACGGCTGGCCTACTCGGCCGAGTCGACCATTTCGGCGGCCACGCCCGATCAGCTGGCCGATTCGCCGAGCGTTTACCCGGGTTGGATCGACCGCTATCTGCAGATTCCGGATGTGAGCCCGCGGGTCCGGGAGCTCGCCAATCGGTTCGGCGCGTCCGGGCAGAACAATTTCGACACCGCCCAGGGCATCGAATTCTTCCTGCGGCGCTATCCGTTCGCGATCGATCTTCCGCCGCCGTCGCTCGGCGACGACGTCGTCGACCTTTACCTGTTCGAATATCGCCGCGGTCACGCCGAGTACGCGGCCACCGCGATGGCGATCCTGGCGCGGCTGAACGGCCTCCCGTCGCGCCTGGCGACCGGTTACGTCACCGGGCTTTTCGACGAGGAGGCCGCCGCCTGGGTGGCGGGGCCCGAAGAAGTCCACACGTGGGCCGAGGTATTTTTCCCCGGGTACGGCTGGGTTCCCTTCGAGCCGTCGGGGTACCGCGCCCCGGTGGCCCGCCTCGGCACCGATGTCGGTGCGGCAAACCCGGTAATTGAAAACCCGTCGGAAATCGACTTTTCGGATCTCCTGGACAGCCTTGAGTTCGAGGACTTTGAAGAGCTGGCGCCGGAGGACGAGTTCCTTTTGCAGCGCCTTACCACCCAGTTGGGCGCGGTCCTTCCGGTCGTGATCGCGGTGGGGGCCAGCGTGGCAGGATTTGCGTTGGTGATTCCGATCGGGCTTTGGCTGCGGTCGCGATTGCAGTCGTCGGCTTCGCGAACCGCCTCCATCTACCGCTCCATGCTCGGACTGGCCGGGCGGGGCGGATATAATTTTTCGGCGGCCAAAACTCCGCTGGAATCTGCCATACAGGTGGCCGATTTGGTCGAATCAGCGACTCTTGACGGCCCCTGGGAAGACGCCCCCGGACTACGCCCGCCAGAAGTTATCGCCCAGCACTACGCAAGGTCGATCTACGGCCCCGGTGGCCTGAACCCGGCGGACAGGCACCGAGTGGAGACAGCCTGGACAAGGCTGCGGCCGGCGCTGTACAAGCTGGTATTGCGCCGGTGGATCAAACGAATTGGACGGGGGTCGCCAACTTGACGTTGGGCGAGGTCAGAGACGCGGCGGTGATCGTGCTCGCGGCAGTTGCCGTGCTCTCGACACTGACCGCCTTGATCACGGTCGCCGTCCTTTGGCGTTTCGTCAACATGCTCCGACGCGAGCTTTTGCCGATAGTCGAAAGCCTGGCAGAAACCGCGTCCACGCTCGAATCGGTCGTCAATACGACGGTCGAATCGCGGGCCGGATCGGCATTGCGGACGATCCTATCCACCACCGCGCTGCAGCAAGTACTTGGCATTTTTCTCCGCCGGAGATGAACCGGTGAAAACCTATGTTGTACGCAATGTTGGGCGGACTGATCGGGTTCGTCCTCGGGAATGTATTGGCGGCTGTGATGCTGGGTGTGCGGCGCGGCCGCTCGGTCAGCGAAGTCGGTGAACGGTTGGCGACGTTTAAGTCAAATGCCGAGCAGGCAGCCAACGACGCCGAGGCCATGATCAGGTCGCGATTCGCCCGCCGCCAGCGCCGTCCGCGTAGTCGCGAATAATGTCCGACGCGGCCAGCGTCGCGCTAATCATCCTGGTCGCCATCCAGCTTGTGTTGCTGGTGGCCTTGTCGGTTGTGGCGGTGATCGCCTCGGTTTCGATCGTTGAAGCGACCGCCCTTACGCGGCGCAGTCTGCGGCGCCACCGCCGCACCGTCGAGAACGCCTCGGCCCGGATCGAATCGGTAGTCGAGGAGAAAGTCGTGAACCCGATCGCGCAATTCGAGCGCGGGGCGGCCTGGGCAGAACGCTTGACCGCCGACATTGCCCGCGCGCTGGCGCAGCGGTTCGGCCAGGGGCGCTAAAAGGATTGAGTCGCGGATACGGCGATAGGGTCGGCGTTCGCTACTCGGCCCGGCAGATCGAAGCCGCGATCGAGCGATTGGCCGGTCAGCTGACCGCCGACCTTGCCGAGCTGAACCCGGTAGTGGTTGTGCTTCTCAAGGGCTCATTCATGTTCGCGGCCGACCTGGTCCGAAAACTCGACTTCCCGCTGCAGCTCGAATTCCTGGCCCAGAAAAGCTATTTCGGCCGCCAGTCTTCCGGGGTATTGGAGCAGACCCTGAATCTGACCGGTCCGGTCCGCGGGCGCCACGTTCTGGTGGTCGATGACATTTCGGACACGGCCTATTCCATCGACCAGACGGTCTCGTATCTGAAGTCCCTCGGTCCAGCGTCGCTGCGGACCTGCTGCCTGCTGGAACGCATCCGGGACGACGCGGGATTCAGCGTCGACTACGTCGGGATCCGGGCCGAACCCGGTTTCCTGATCGGGTACGGCCTCGACCTCGACCAGGAGTGGCGCAACCTGCCGTTCATCGGATTGCTGGAGGAGCCGGACGGTGCCTGAGATTCGCTGCCGGGGCTCGCGCTACTTCTACACCGAGCAGAACCCCGAAGGGATCCACAAGGTGATCCTGCTGCACCCGTTCCTAGGCAGCTCCGCCAGCTGGCAGGAAGCCCTGCCCTGCTTCGACGAAACGTTCCGAGTCCTTGGATTCGACCTGCGCGGTTTCGGGAATTCGGACAAGTCTTCGACCGGCTGCACCGTCCACGCCCTGGCCGATGAAATCCGCTCCGCGATAAACGGGGCCGAAATCCAGCGCTGCAGCGTGCTTGCATCCGGGGCCGGCGCCTCGGTAGCCATAAGCCTGGCCGCCCGTTACCCATCGCTCGTGTTCAAACTGGTGCTATTCGAACCCAACCCCATCACCCTGGACTCGGAGCCGGCCGACAAAGCGACCGAGGAGCTTGCCGATATCGACTGGGAAACGGACTCGCTGTCCCAGTACCTGGGCAAGCACCTCTATCCCGGCCTTCCCGCCGACAAATTGGCCCGCGCGGCCGAGATCGCAACCGCCGCCGACCGGGACTGCGCGGTGGCATTGAGCCGGTCGCTGGCAAAGACCGATCTGTACCATCTGCTCGGCCACATCACCGCGCGCACGCTCGTCGTCATCGGCCGCGAGTTGTCCGAGGACGACCGGTTCGCAGCCCGCCTGGTGAATGCGGCGATCCGGCACTCATACCTGCGCACGCTGCCCGGCTGCGCCGGCGGGCTGTTGGCCGCCGACCCGAACGGGGCCAGCGAAGCGGCATTGCAACTCCTGAACGCTTGGGACCTGGTGGGAGGTCAATCCTGAGATGCGAATTCTTCGTTACCGCGCCGCAGACGGCCCGGCCTGGGGAACCCTGGTCGACGGGAGCGTGCACGCGCTCGACGGCGACCCCTACGGCGATTGCACGGCCGGAAGGCCGGTTGGCCCGCTGGAGGCGGTGGACCTGCTGGCGCCCTGCGAACCGCGGAAGGTGATCTGCGTGGGCTTGAACTACGCAGCCCACGCCGCCGAAACCGGCATGGCGGCGCCGGAGTTTCCGATGTTCTTCCTAAAGCCGCACACCGCGATCGCCAATCCCGGCGACCCGATCCTTCTGCCGAAGATTTCGGACCACGTGGAGCACGAGTGCGAACTGGTGGTGGTAATCGGCCAGCGGGCGCGCAACGTGTCCGAGTCGGAAGCTCTCGACTACGTCCTCGGCTACACCTGCGGCAACGACGTTTCGGCGCGCGACTGGCAGGGCCGCGAATCGCAGTGGTTCAGGGGCAAGGGATTCGACAGCTTCTTCCCGTTCGGCCCCTGGATCGAAACCGACCTTGACCCGTTCGACCTGGCGATCGCCACCCGGGTGAACGGGGAAGTTAGGCAGTCGGCTTCAACTTCGGACCTGATCTTCGACGTGCCCTACCTGGTGGCCGACGCTTCGCGCACCGCCACGCTGCTGCCGGGCGACGTGATCGCGACCGGCACTCCGGCCGGCGTCGCGCCGATCGTTGCCGGTGACGTGGTGGACATCGAAATCGGCGGGATCGGCGTGCTGTCCAATCCGGTAAGGAACGACCGGTAGCAAACCGCGTCGCGCCGACGACCGCGTATGAGTGGCTCGTCGTCGCCGACGATTTCACCGGCGCCATGGACTGCGGGCTGCAGTTCGCCAAACGCGGTCACCGGACGGTGTTTTCGACCGCGGCGGGGGCCGGCCACCGTTCCGGGGTGCTGGTTCTCTCATCACGTTCGCGCGCCGACGATCCCGATAGCGCGCGGGCCAAGGTTCTTGACCTGGCCCGGGGACCAAGCCGGTCGGCGCGGCGCGTGTACAAGAAGATCGATTCGACCATGCGCGGCAACGTGGCCAGTGAACTGGAGGCCATGTTCGCGGTGACCGGAGCCGCCGCGTGCGTCCTCAGTCCCGCGTACCCCCGGCAGGGCCGGACGGTGGTCAATGGCAGACTGCTGGTCGCCGGCGTGGAAACGGTGGTTACGGAATTGGGGGGCAGGCCGCCGCGGACCACGGCCGGCGCCGACATAGTCGAATCGATTGCCCGTAACAGCCGGTTGCGGGCCGGCGGCATACCGCTTGATTCGGTGCGAATGGAGCCGGCCGAGCTGGCCCGCGAACTTGAAAACCAGGTCGCGGCCGGCAACCGGGTGATCGTGCCGGACGCGGCCAGCGACGCCGATCTCGCCAACATCGCCGCCGCCGCCGCTTTGGCCGGCCTGGACCGCCTGGTGGCCGGTTCCGCCGGTTTGGCCGACCACCTCGACCCGGGTCGCGCCGAGGGAATTGCGCCCCTGCCGCGACCGGCCTGCGAACGCGTGGCGGTGATCGCCGGATCGTTTACCGCCGAGACCGCGCGGCAGGTCGATGTCGCTGCCGGCCTGCTGGGCCAGACGCCGTTTCGGCCCGACCTGGGCCGGTCGGGGGCCGCCCGCCGGGCGCTGGCCGAAGCTAGCCGCCAATTGGACCGCGACGGGGTCTGGATCGCCCATCCCGGGCACGTCGGCTCGTCAATCGACGGGTCGCTGGTGACCCGGATCATCGAATGGATCGGAACGGTGGCGGGCGCGCTGGCGGCGGGCGGCCGGACCGGGTTCGTGCTGACCGGCGGCGAGACTGCGGCGATCGCGGTCGACCACCTGGCCGTCGATTCGATCACGATTGCCGGAGAAATCCAGCCTGGGATCCCGGGAGCGGTCCTTTCCGGGGGCACCGGCGACGGTCTGCCGATCGTCACCAAAGCCGGGGGATTCGGCGACCCCGCCGCGCTGTACGACGGCATCGGCTGGCTGCGCAGCCGGCCGGCCTAGAATCCCTGCGCACCCGTCAAATAACCGAGGTCACCTCTTGGAATCTGTCCTGCAGATAATCCAGATCCTGCTGGCCGTGTCCGTGGTCGGCGCCGTGTTGATGCAGAACTCCAGCACCGGGCTGGGCTCGGCATTCGGGCAATCGGACAGCTTCCGGGCGACCCGCCGCGGTCTCGACCTGGTCCTGTACCGGTTCACGGTCGCCGCCGCGATAGCCTTTTTCCTCGTCTCCGCGCTGGTGGTCCGACTGGCGGTCTGATCGCCCGCGCCGGCAGCCGCGTGGCAACTTGCACCGTGATTCCGCCGCCGGCGGCTTCTATCCTCAGAATCTGATTGGCCGGGATGGATTGGCGTAACCGTATGCGAACCGAAAAAGACCCGCTGGGCGAACTGGCGGTTGACGATCAGGCCCTGTGGGGAATTCAGACCGAGCGGGCCCGGTCCAATTTCCCGATTTCCGGCCTGGCGCCGCATCCCGCTTTCGTCCGGGCTACGGTCGCGATCAAGAAAGCCGCCGCGCAGGTGCACCGCCAGAGCGGGCGCCTGGAACCGCGCCTGGCCGACGCGATCGTCGCCGCCGCCGACGAGCTGCTGGAAGAGGGACGGCACCTCGACCAGTTCGTGGTCGACGTCTTCCAGGCCGGGGCGGGAACGTCGCACAACATGAACGCCAACGAGGTGCTGGCCAACCGCGCCAACGAGCTGCTCGGCGCCCGGCGCGGCGAATACGCGCCGGTACACCCAAACGACCACGTCAACATGGCCCAGTCCACCAACGACGTGATTCCCACCGCGATCGCCCTGGCGGCGCTGGAAATGCTGCCCGGTCTGGACCAGGCCCTTAAGAAGCTGGCCGACGAGCTGGCGGCGCGGGCCGCCGATTGGGCCGATTATGTAAAGACCGGACGGACCCACCTGCAGGATGCGACTCCGGTCCGCCTGGGGCAGGAGTTCGGCGCCTACGCCGAAGCGATCCGCCGCCACCGGCCGGCAATCGCCGGGGCGGCCGCGGCGGCGGCCGAACTGAGCATCGGCGGCACCGCGGTAGGCAGCGGTCTGAACGCCGAAACCGGCTACCAGCGCGCGGTCGTTGCCGAACTGGGTGAAATCACCGGCTTGGAGCTGCAACCGTCAGCGAATCTGTTCTATTCAATGCAGTCGATGGCGCGCTTTGCCCGGCTGTCGGGGGCGTTGCGCGACCTGGCGGTAGACCTGACCCGGATCGCCAACGACTTCCGGCTGCTCGGCTCCGGGCCCAGGACCGGACTCGACGAGCTGCGCCTGCCTGCGGTACAGCCCGGATCGTCGATCATGCCGGGCAAGGTCAATCCGGTCATGGCCGAATGCCTGAACATGATCTGCCTGCAGGTCTACGGCAACGACGCGACTATCACGCACGCGGCGGCGGCCGGCCAACTCGAATTGAACGTCATGATGCCGGTGATCGCGTTCAACCTCTGCCAGTCGATCCAGATCCTGGCCAGCGGGGCAGACGTGTTCGCCGAACGCTGCGTCGCCGGCCTCGAAGCCAACGAGGAAATGCTCGCCTACTGGCTCGAGCGCAACACCATGCTCGCAACCGCGCTGGCCCCGCGCATCGGTTATGCCAAGGCGGCCGAAATAGCCAAAGAGGCGGTGCGGACCGGCGAGTCGATACCGCAGGTCGCCCGCCGGCTGACCGACCTGAGCCAGGCGGAACTGGACCAGGCGCTGGACCCGACGCCGATGACGGCTCCCGGGGTGCGCTAAGGCCAGGGCGCGGTGCTGGTACCCGCCAGCGGAAGGCCGGCCCTGTGCGTCGGCTCGCTGGTCTGTGACATTTCGATTACCGGTCTGGACCGGTTTCCGATCGCCGAAGCCGAGTTTTCGGCCCGTTCGGACGTCTGGCACCGGGAACCGGCCCGGCTGATCGCCGCCGGGACCGCCGGCAACGCCGCGCTGGCCTGCGCCGCGATCGGCGGCTCCACCCGGCTGGCCGGCCCGGTCGGGGTCGACCTGCTGGGACAAACATTGCGGTCGGCGTTTGCGGACGGGGACGTGGAACTCGCCCCTACCGGCAACAAGTCCACCGGCACCCACGTGATCGCAAACTCCACCGAAGGACTGCGGCAGGCCTTTTTCTTTCCCGGCGAGCACATCGAACTCGATGCGGTCCCGCGCGCCTGGGCCCGCGGCCAGGTCCTGTTTTCGGGACTCAATCTATCGGTCACGCGCCCGATAACCCCCGGCGTGATCGAACTGGCCGTCATCGCCCACGACCACGGAGGGCTCGTCGCGCTCGACATCGGCCAGGCCGGCGACGACATGCTCAACTTCAACGAGCTGGCCGAACTCGAACGGGCCGTCGACGTGCTGATCGGTTCCCGCTACGAATGGGGCCTGGTCCTCGGCGAGCGGCCGGAAATGCGCATGCACCGCCTTCGCGGAATCTTCCCCGGCCACGTAATCGTCAAGCACGGCGCCGAAGGGCTCGACCTGTACAGCCCCGGCCGCCGCGACCCGCAGCGTATCGCGGCGGCGCCGGTAAAGGAACGCAACCCGATCGGCGCCGGGGACGCTTTCGCGGGCGGCCTGCTGGCTGCAGTCAACGCCGGGCGGCCGCTCGAAGAAGCCTGCCGCTGGGGATCGGCGGCCGGTGCGGCCGCGGTGGAGTCGACCGGCGGACCGGCCGCGATCGAATTCGAACGGGTGCGCCAGCTGTACGCCCTCGTCTAGCTGCGCCCGCCCGACGCTCTCAATGTAGGGCCGGCGGGCCTACTCGAGATCGGCGACCAGTCCGCTCACGTATTCGGCATTGCGCTCCATCGCCCGCCGAAAATCCCAGCCTTCGGCGTAGTCGCCCTCGAACGTCAGGAACCCTCGGAACCCGGCGGCGTTGAGCACGCTTAGAGCCCAGCGCCAGTCGATGTCACCTCGCTCCAGCAGCGAGGTCCTAACGAACGCGGCCCGGTCGAGCCCGGCCACGAAAACCCGCCGCAGGTTCTTCATGTGCACGTAAATCGCGTGCGGGGCCAGACGCTCGATCGCCTCTTCGTGGCTCTCGTAAGGAATCGCCCGCGCCCAGAGGATGTTTCCCAAGTCGGGATTCAGGCCCACGTTGGGACGGTCGATTCGCCCCAGCAGGGACAGCGCCGCATCCGAGTCCTCGATGTAGGAGTTCTGGTGTATTTCGAGCGATACGTCGATCCCGCTATCGGCGCAGGCATCGGCCAGTTCGCCCAGGGACAGGGCCAGCGCGGCCGCTTCTGACGGCGGACGGCCCCGCCCGCTGCCCAGCGGATGCCGCGCTCCCACCAGGTACTCGGACGGGACGGCGGACGGACCGCCGCCGGTTCCCGGACCGGGCAGGGTCAAGTTGATCGTTGGCGCTCCCAACCGGCCCGCGATCCGGGCCGACCCGACCAACTCCCTCGTCCGGGCCGCGGGATCGCCCCCGTCCCCGTGAAGGCGAAATCCGCCCGGGTTGTAGGCCGCGGCCTTGAGCCCGGCGTCGGCCAATAGACCGGCCACGGTATCCAGTTGGCCGTCGGAAAACCCGGGAAAGTCCTGATGGGCGGTCGAGAGTTCGCAACCTGAAAATCCGGCCGCCGCCGCCCAGCCAAAAACCTCCCGCATGATCTGCGTCGGCATCGCCTGGCCCGGCCGGTGCCGGTACGGAAACCAGCGCCGGGGAAACCTGAATCCGAGAAGCATTGGCACGCCGCCTTCAATGTCGCCCGGCCACCGTTCCCGGGCACATGTTTCAAGATAATGGTGGGCCGTCCGCGCAATGCGTTCCAGCCACGACCGGCGGCGGCGCGACCGGTGGTCGCCGCAGATCCCCGGCCCTCTGCACCAACTGCCCACCTGGATTGACCATGGCCCACGATCCCGCCGCCCCGGATCTTGCCGCCCGCTCGGCCGAACTGGCCGATCTCGGATACGTTCTTTCGCTCCTCTACTGGGACCAGCGGACCAAGATGCCGGCCGGCGGGCTGGAAGCCCGCGGTCACCAGATTGCCACGATCGAAACCCTGATCCACGAGCGGACCGTCGACGCCGAATACGGCGCTTTGCTGCAGGCCGCCGCCGACACTGCCGACGATGATTCGGCGGCCGCTAGCCGAGTCGCCCATCGCCGTCGCCAGCAGGCCATTCGCCTGCCGGGCGAATTCGTAGCCGAGCTGGCCCGCGCAGCCTCCGAATCGGTCGGCGTATGGAGTCGCGCCCGCGCCGAATCCGATTTCGCCCTGTTCGCGCCGAACCTCGAGCGCCTGATCGAGCTGCAGCGCCGCAAGGCCGAGTACCTGGGTTACGAAGACGACCCCTACGACGCGCTGATTGACCTCTACGAACCGGGCATGACGACCGCGCGCGTCAACGAGCTGTTCGCGCCTTTGCGCCAGCGGCTGTCGGCGCTCCTGAAAAACATCGGGCCGGAACTCGATTCGGACCCGCGCACCGTCCTGCACGGGGAATTCGACCCCGACCGGCAGGTGGCGCTCACCCGCGCGGTGATAAAGGAGCTGGGCTACGACTTCGGGCGCGGGCGCCAGGACCTCACGATCCACCCGTTCGCGGTCTCGGTCGGGGCCGGCGATGTCCGGGTCACGCTGCGGACCGAGGACGACTACCTGGGCATGGCCCTTTTTGCATCAATCCACGAGGCCGGACACGCCATGCATTCGCAGGGGGTCCCGGTCGCGCTGTCGCGCACCGCGCTGGCCGACTGCGAATCGCTGGTGGTCTGCGAGTCGCAATCGCGCCTCTGGGAGAACCTGGTCGGGCGTTCGCGGCCCTACAGCGACCACCTGCTCCGAAACTTGCGCGAGCACTTTCCGGGGCGCTTCGCGTCGGTAACCCCCGAACAGCTCTATCGCGACGTCAACCGCGTCGGGGCCGGTCACATCCGGGTCGAGGCCGACGAGCTCCACTACAACCTGCACGTGATCCTGCGGTTCGAGATCGAACAGGACCTTATCGCCGGTTGCCTGGTCGCGGCCGACGTTCCCGACCGCTGGGCCGAGTTGTCGCAGGAGATGCTCGGCGTCACCCCTCCCGATGACGCCCGCGGGTGCCTCCAGGACGTTCACTGGTCGCAGGCCGCGATGGGCTATTTCCCCACGTACACGCTCGGCAACCTGCTCGCCGCCCAGCTTTACGAAGCGGCGCTCTCCTCCGATCCTGCGATCGATTCCGATTGCCGGCGGGGCGAATACTCCGGTCTGCTTTCCTGGATGCGCGAGCACGTCCACCGCCACGGGTCAAAATGGAACGCCACCCAACTGGCCCGGGAAGAGCTCGGCCAGGAGCTGTCGGCCGAGCCTTTGCTCGAATACCTGGAACGGAAATTCAAAGCGCTCTACCTGCCCGAACCACCGTCATGAACCTGCTCGAGTCCCTGGCCCAATCGCTGCTGTGCCGGGCGCTGGCGCGCTGGCGCGGTTCGCAGCTGGTGCTAGAACTCCCCGACGGCGACCGGCGCCGGTTCGGGCCGGCCGGCGGGCGGGAGTTCGGAATCACCGTCCATCGCCGGAGGGCGTTCCTGCGCATCGTTCAGGGCGGCACGACCGGGGCCGGCGAGTCCTACATGGACGGGGATTGGTCGACCGACGACCTGCCCGGGCTCATCGCGGCAGCCTTGCAAAACACCGCCGCTATGCGGCTCGACGGACCGCTCTCACTTGGCCAGCGCGTTATCGATCTGGCCCGGCACCGCCGCCGCGCTAATTCGCGCGCCGGCAGCGAGAAGAACATTCACGCCCATTACGACCTGGGCAACGAATTCTTCCGGTTATTCCTGGACGCGGACACCCTGGCCTATTCATGCGCGATATTCGAACCCGGTGACGACCTGGCGGCCGGTCAGTCGCGCAAATTCGAAGCCATATGCCAGCGCCTGGGGCTGGGTCCCGGCGACCACGTGCTGGAAATCGGATGCGGCTGGGGCGGGTTTGCGATCCACGCCGCCCGGACCCGCGGGTGCCGCGTAACCGGGATAACGATTTCGCACGAGCAGCAGCGCTTGGCCCGCGAGCGGGTCGAATCGGCGGGATTGTCAGGGCAGATTTCGATTGAATACTGCGACTACCGCGATGTCGCCGGCGAATTCGACCACATCGTCTCGATCGAGATGTTCGAGGCGGTGGGCAAGGAATATTGGGACGAATTCTTCGCCGTGTGCGCGCGCACTCTGCGGCCCGGCGGTCAAATGCTGATGCAGACCATCGCGATTCCCGACTCCGGCCGCGACAACGCCCTGCGCGCCTCCGGATGGATCTCCAAGTACATATTTCCGGGCGGGATCCTGCCGGCGGTAGCCGAGATCGACGAGTCGCTGCAACGCTCGGGCGGAGACTTGAGCATCGAGCACGAACGCGAGATCGGACCGCACTACGTGCGGACCCTGCTCGAATGGCGGGAGCGGTTCCTTGCCGTGCTGCCGCAGGTCCGCGAAATAGGGTTCGACGACCGCTTCATCCGGATGTGGGATTTCTACCTCTCCTCGTGCGCGGGCGCGTTCGAGGCGCGTTCAATTCGCGACGTCCAACTCCTGTTGCAGCGCACGCGAGCCTGAATCAAGGGCCAGCCGGCCGGCCTGACCTAGAATCGGGCAGCGCCCGCAGCGCCGCCTCGGCAAGTTGCTCCCAAGCCGTAATTCAAGGGGAAACATGGCGCAAGAATCGCTGTCCGCAGGGCCAGCCAGCTACCAAAAGCGCAAGTTCTTCTGGAAGCCGCGTCCCAAACCGAAGGGGTATTGGAAGCGCAACTTCCCGTTCTTCCTGCTGCACGTCAGCGTGCTGAGCGCGGTTTTCACCGGCATCAGCTGGCCGGTCGTGGTGTTTACGCTGCTCGCATTCTGGGCGCGGGTTTTCTTCATTACCGGTTTCTATCACCGCTATTTCTCGCACCGCAGCTTCAAGACATCGCGCCCGTTCCAGTTCGTGATGGGTCTGCTGGGAACGATTTCGATGCAGAAGGGTCCGCTCTGGTGGGCCGGCCATCACCGCCACCATCACTCCCATTCGGACGACGAGTCCGACGTCCACTCCCCCCGCAAGGGCGGTTTCTGGTGGGCGCAAGTGGGCTGGCTGACCGAGGACGACCGCAACGACACCCGCTGGGACCGGGTCAAGGACCTCTCGCAATACCGCGAACTACGCTGGCTTGAGAACGCCTACCCGCTGGGGGCGCTTTTTTACGCCGCCTTCGTGATCGGGTTCGGGTTCTGGTTCGAGTACGCGTTTCCCGGGTCCGGCGCGACCGCCGCGCAGTTCTTCGTGTTCGGCTTCGTCTGGTGCACGGTTGCCCTGATGCACACGACCTACATGATCAATTCGGGATCCCACATGTGGGGCAGCCAAAGGTTCAAGACCGACGACGACTCGCGCAACAACCTTTTCCTGGCCCTTCTGACTCTCGGCGAGGGTTGGCACAACAACCACCACCGCTACCCGGGGGCCGAGCGCAACGGTTTCTACTGGTACGAGATCGACATCACCCACTACCTGCTGACGATGCTTAGTTGGACGCGACTAATCTGGGACCTGCGCGAACCGCCGGAAAGAGTGTTGGCCGAAGGGTCCCAGTAGTCCGAATTGCGGCGCGGCGTCGGATCCCGTTAATCGGTTTCTTGTGAGGAAGGCGGATTGACCGCGATGCAATGGCCCCAGTTGATCCAGATGCGCCAGCAACTCGACGGCGCCCATATCGCCGACCTGGAAGCCTGCTTGCGCGAACAGCTGCGCGCCCGGCTCGCCGACAGTGAGGCGATGCCCGGTCAAACGGTCGCCATCGGCGTCGGCAGCCGGGGCGTGTCCCCAATCGTTAAGGTCGTTCGCAGCATCGTCAGCGAACTCGACCGGGCGGGACTGGAACCATTCATCGTTCCGGCAATGGGCAGCCACGGAGGGGCAACCGCTTCCGGCCAGGAGGCGGTGCTGGCCGAATACGGGATAACCCTGGCTTCCGTGGGAGCGCCGGTTCGCGCCACCATGGAAGTCATCGAGCTGGGACGCGGTCCCAGCGGGCAGACCTTCTTCGGCGACGCCAACGCCTACAGCGCCGATCACGTGGTAGTTATCGGCCGGGTCAAGCCGCACACCGACTTCAAGGGCGAGATCGAGAGCGGCCTTTGCAAGATGACCTCGGTCGGACTCGGCAAGCAGATCGGCGCCGAGCGGATTCACGAGACCGGTCTGGCGGAGACCATCCCGGAAGGGGCCCAGGTCGCGATCGACTACGGCCGCCTGCTGCTGGGCGTGGCCCTGGTCGAGAACGCCTACGACCAACCGGCGCACTGCGAGGTGGTTGCGCCCGACCAGTTTCACGCCACCGACCGCCGGCTGCTGGTTGCGGCCAAGCGCCTCTTGCCGCGCCTGCCGATCGACCAGCTGCAGCTCCTGGTCGTCGACGAAATGGGCAAGAACATCTCCGGGGCCGGGATGGACACGAACGTCGTCGGGCTCTGGCGGCTGCAGAGTTTCGGCGAAAAACTGCCCGACTACCACTACCTGGCGACGCTGCGCCTGACCGAGGAGTCGGGCGGGAACGCCACCGGGATCGGGATGGCCGACTTCGTCTCCGGCAAGCTGGTCGAGGCGATGGACCCGGACCAGACCTACATCAACGGTACGACCTCATTGGTCGTTTCAGGGTCGCGAATTCCGATGAACTTCCCGACCGATGCCGAGACCCTGGAAGTTGCGGTAAGCGCGGCTTCGCGTCTGGCCAATCGCGGAACACCGCGCATGGCCCGCATCCGCAACACGATGGAGCTCGAAGAGTTCTGGGCCAGCGAGCCGGTCGCCGATCAGCTCGAGTCCGAAGGTCGCGCCGAGCGAACCGGGTCATCCGAGCGCTTTGCCTTCGACGACGCCGGTGACCTGATCGGGGTGGCAACCTAGCCAGCCAGGCTTCCGCCCCGGCGGAGGATTGCTGGAGTTGAACCCGTACGTCCTCAGCCGCGCCATGGCACCATCCCCGGTGTCGGTTCGGACCCTGGACGCCCTTGCCATGGCTTCATTGACCTATCTGGCAGACCCCGGCCAGCAGTTAGTGCTTACAAGTTTTGACTCCCGGGTGCTGGCAGCTGCCCGCCCCCCTCAATGTCCCTACGATTCGGTCGGGGGCATTCGGGGAGAGATTCTGATTCCCGATTCGGCCGCGCTTATTCCCTGGCCGGAAATCGACCAATCCGCGAATGCCGGCGTTCGGCTCAGTCGGGCCCGATTTGTCCGCGCCAAGCCCGCAGCAGAGGAACCCGGGCCCCGACCGCCAGGGCCGAGCCCGAATAAACCCGGCCCGCGAACCAGATCGCCGGCGGCAGGGCGGCGACGTTGATCGCGCCGGCCAGCAGCGCCAGCGGCCACGACAGGGCCCCGCTCAGCACGAGCCCGGGGACCGCGAACTGGGACAGCATCGGCAGCATCGCCAGCGCCCGACCCCACCCCGTCTCGCCCAGCGGGGTGATCACCAGCATGTAGGCGACAAGGTACACCACCACGGAGACCAGGGTGACCGGCAGAACGGCCTGGTTCACGTCCTCGATCCTGGAGACGGTGGCCCCCAGCGCGGCGTAAAGGGCCGCGAAGAGGAAGTAGCCGACGACGAACCAGAAGATCGTCAGCAGGAGGATCCAGGCCGACCCGGCGTCGACGGTCAGCCGGATTCCGAGGCTGGAGGGGACGATCAAGCCGGCCGAGATGGCGACCGCTCCCACCAGGACCGAAAAGCTGACTAGACCGTACGCTCCGACGCCTAGGATCTTGCCGGCCATGAGCTGATAGGGGCGCAGGCTCGAAAGCAGGACCTCGATCACGCGGTTGCTCTTGTCGGCGACGACCGAATTGAGCACGTCGCTGGCAAACAGCGTGATGGCCACGAACATGAACACTGCCGACGATCCCGAAAGGCCCACCGCCAGTTCCTCGATTTCGAATTCGTCCGGCAGCTCCGGGGCCAGGAACCGCGCCAGGGCGAACGGCACGCCGATCAACAGCGCCAGCAACACCGCCAGGGTGACGAGTCGACGCCGGCTCTGCAGGCGCTGCGCGAGTTCGTAGGCGGCCACGACCCGGACGCCGTACCATATGCCGCGCAGGTCACCCATCGTCCAGGTCCCGTCCGCGCACCGCTTCCATAAATACCTCGGAGAGCGACGGCCGGGTGTAGGCAAATTCAATCACCCGTCCGGCCTCCAGCGCCGCCGCGAGCGCGGATTCCAGGTCCAGGTCCGCGCCGACCCGCAGGCCCACCGCTCCCTCGTCGGCGGCCACCAGCTCAGCGCCGGCTATCCGGCCCCACCAGCGCCCGGCCGGTTCAGCCAGCTCGACCCGCAGGCGCCGGTAGGCCGATGCGGATCGGATCCGATCGACCGGGCCGAATCGAAGCAGGTGGCCGGCGTCAACGATCGCAACGTCGTCTACCAGGTCCTGGACCAGGTCGAGCTGGTGGGACGAGAAGATCACCACCGCGCCGGCGGCGGCGCGATCGCGCACCAGTTCGGAAAGCGTTTCGGTGGCCAGCGGATCGAGTCCGGCGAACGGTTCGTCCAGGACCACCAGCTCGGGGTCGTGCAGCAGGGCCGCGGCCAGCTGAATCCGCTGCTGGTTGCCGTTGGAGAGGTTCTCGAGCGGGGTATCCGAACGGTCGGCCAGCCCCAGCCGCGCCAGCCAGTCGCCGGCCGCGGCGGCGGCCGACTCGCGGTCCATTCCGCGCAGCCGGCCCAGGTAGATTAGCTGCTCGCCCACCTTGGCGCGCGGATAGAGGCCGCGGTTCTCCGGCATGTAGCCGAAGCGCTGCAGCTGCCGCCGGCCGATCGGCCGATCCCGCCAGGTGACCCGGCCCCGGTCCAGGGACACAAGGTCGAAGATCGCGCGCATCGCGGTGGTCTTGCCGGACCCGTTCGGTCCCAGCAGCCCGAGGACTCTCCCGGCGCCGGCCTCGAGGTCCACGCCGCGCAGGGCGTGGATCCGGCCGAACCGCTTGTGCGCGTGTTCGATCCTGAGCATGCTGGACCGCCGCCGAATGCCCGGTTAGAAGGAGAAGGTTCTCGGCACCGGGTTGGTCCGGGCATAGGCCTGCGCGTCGTAGGCCTCGCGCAACAGCCGCTGCAGGACCGCGGCGTGTGCGGGGTCGCGCGAGAGGTCCTCGTGCTCCCAGGGGTCGGACTCCAGGTCGTAGAGCTCGCACACGTCCTTGCCGTGGTAGGTGACCAGCTTCCAGCGGCGGGTGCGGTACATGGTCGCGTGGGTCTGGTCGGCGTGGTTGATCGCCCCGTAGAACTCGGTCCGAACGTAGTCGCGATGGTCGCGTCCATCGTCCGCGCCCTCAAGCACCGGCAGCAGCGACTTGCCCTGCACGTGATAGGGGACCTCCATCCCCAGCGCCTCGTAGAGGGTGGGGACCAGGTCGGTCAGCTCGACCAGGCCTTCGCAGATCTTGTCCCCGGCGAAGCGGCCCGGCCAGGAGATCATCAGCGGCACGCGGACCAGGCCCTCGAAGAATCGGCAGCCCTTGAGGATCATGCCGTGGTCGCAGAGCGCCTCGCCGTGATCGGAGGTGAAGATCACGATCGTGTTATCGCGCTCGCCGATTGCTTCCAGGTGGTCCAGCAGGCGGCCGAATTCGTGATCGATCTGCTCGATCATGGCGTAGTAGGAAGCCTGGACCTTGCGGTGGTCCCATTCGCGTGGATGCTTTGGCTTGGACTGGAAATCGATCCCTGCGTCGACCAGACGCTGCTGGTGGGCGATGTCCGATTCGCGGAAGTGGGCACCCGGGAGCTCGTCCGGATCGTAGCGCCGGTAGTACTCGTAGGGGGCGTCGAACGGCGCGTGGGGATCGAACGGGTTCAACGTCAGCATCCAGGGCTGGTCGACGTTGCGGTTGGCGTTGATGAATTCGATCCCTTTTTCGGTGCACCAATGGGTCTGGTGCAGGTGAGGGGGAACGTTGTCGGCTTCGGCGGTCGGCTCGAAAAGGCCTCCGAAAGACTTGACTTCGGCACCGCGCCGGTAACTGGCCTGGCCGCCCCAATCGCCGGGTATCAACCCGGCCGGATCGCTGCCTTGCAAACGGATCCAGTCGGCATAGTCGTGGAAAGGCAGGTCCGGGCCCTTGTGCGAGTGCGAATACTGGAAGTAGCGGTAGCCGTCGTCGGTACGCTGCTCGGCGCCGCCGCCGGCGCCGGCCAGGTGCAGCTTGCCGACGTTGCCGACGTCGAAGCCCTCCCCGGCCAGCACCCGCGTGATCAGGCGAGAGGAGTGTTCCGGCGGAAAGTAGGGATTACCGTTGCCCAGAACCCCGAGCGCGCTCGGGTACATGCCGGTGAGAAAACTGGCCCGGCTGGGAGTGCAAATCTGGGTCTGGCAATGCGCGTGGGTGAACGTGACCGCAGTGTCCATGAACCGTTTCAACCGCGGCGTGTGTATGTGTTCGTTGTTGAGTCCTTCGATGGTGTCGAAGCGCTGCTGATCGGAGCAATACCAGAGGATGTTGGGGCGCTTGGGCATACGGAAACCGATCGGGGTCAGGGTCGCCACCGATTTTGGCTTTTTGGGCCGGGGGTTCGGCGCGAGGCGAGAATTTGGGCCAGTCAAATTGGCTTTTCACTCTTGGTCCGGCACCTGAGCAGGGCGGTTCGCCAATAGAGATCATCGTCGGCGTCACCCTGGCGCTGTTGCTAATTGCCGTCAATGGCGTGTACGCCGGAGCCCAGTTCGCACTCATCGCGGTGAACCGCTACCGCATTGAGCAGCGTGCCGAAGACGGTGACCGCCGCGCCGGCAGCGCCACCGCGCGACTTCGCAACCTGGCCTACGAACTCTCCGGGGCCCAGCTCGGCATCACCGTGACTTCGCTGGCGCTTGGGTTCGTCGCCGAACTGCTTTTTGCCCCTGCGCTCGAGAAATATCTCGGCGAGGCCGGAATCGGCGCCGGTTCCGGGGCCACCTTCGCGATCGGGTCGCTGGCCGTGCTGGTGCTGCTTTCATTCATTCAGATGGTCATGGGCGAACTGGTGCCGAAGAACTTCGCCCTGGCCCGGCCAGTGCAGATGACGTTGCTGCTGGCCCCGCTGCTGGGCCTGTCGAACCGCCTGACCCGGCCGCTGGTTTGGCTGCTGAACTACCTGGCCAATTTGTGCATTCGGGTGGTCGGGATGGAGCCATCCGATGAGCTGGCCGGGGTCCGCAATTCCGCCGACCTGCTGCGGGCGATCCGCTGGTCCTCGCGGGCCGGCTCGCTGCCCTCTAGCACGTCTCGTTTCGCCGAGGCGGTGGTGGCCTTTGACTCGCTGCTGGTGCGGGATGTTTTCACCCCGCGCAGCAATGTCATTTCGCTCCCCGACAATGCCACGATGGCCGACTTGGCTCGGGTCGTGAGCCAGCACGGCGTGGCGCGCATACCGGTGCTGATGCGGGGCAGCGAAGAAGTCCTTGGGGTTGTAACGGCAAGGGCGTTGCTTTCGATCGCCCGCCACGACCTGGCCAGTTTTCCGGTCCGTCTCTACATGCAGCCGATCCTGGCGACCCCGCCGACCGCGCCCGTCTACTCGGTCCTGCTGCGAATGCGTCGCCAGCAGAACCCGATGGCCGTGGCCTTGGACGAACACGGCGTCATGGCCGGCGTCCTGACCATCGAGGACGCGCTGCTGCCGCTGCTCATCGGGCGCGCCGGTTCCTCGGACGGACTGGCCCGACGAACCGTCCGCCTGGACGGGTTGGCGACGGCTTTGGAGTGCGAACAGGCGGCCGGTTTCACCCTTCCGCCCGGTCCCTACGAGACCCTGGCCGGGTTCCTGCTAATGGAATTCCAGCGCATTCCGGCGGCCGGCGACGTCCTCGAATACCGCGCCTGGCGATTCGAGGTGCTGGCCACCAACGGAATGCAGATCACAAGGGTGGCGGTGACTCCGCCGGTGGCGCCGTGATCGACCCGATCCTGGCCCTGGTCCTGGCGGCGGCGCTGCTTTGCCTTAACGCGTTTTACGTGGCGGCCGAATTTGCGGTCACCACCGCCGATCGGCCGCGCCTGGCCGAATTGGCCCAGCGCGGGTCCTGGGCCGGACGCATGGCCCAGAAATCGGCCAAGGAGCTCTCCCTGATGCTGGCCGGTGCCCAGCTGGGGATCACCGTCGCATCGATCGCGCTGGGGTTCGTGGCCGAGCCGGCGGTGGCCTTTCTCCTGGAGCTTGCGATCGGCCAGGTATGGGAACTGGAGCCGGCGACGTTGCACCTCATCGCGCTGCCAACCGCGCTGGCCCTGGTCACCGCCCTGCACATGGTGTTCGGCGAAATTCTGCCCAAGAACGTGGCGCTGACCCGCCCGACCGGGGTGGCGTTGGCCCTGGCGGTGGCCTTCCGGTTCTTCGCCAACGCAGTTCGCCCGATCATCTGGGTCCTGAACGGGGCCGCCAACCTGGTGGTGCGAATGTTCGGTATCGAACCCGAAGACGAAGTCGATATCGCCTATTCGCGCGATGACCTGGAATTCATCGTGGCCGACCTGAGCGCCGAGGGCCAACTGGACGAACCCGAACTGGAAATGCTTGAGCGGGCGCTTACCTTTTCCGGTATGCGCGTGCGCGAGGCGATGACGCCGCGACCGCAGATGGTCGCGGCCGCCGTTTCGTCCACGCCCATGCAGCTGGCCCGCATGGCGCAACGCAGCGGCTATTCACGCTTCCCGCTCTGGGAAGGCGACGCCGACAACATCGTCGGACTGGTCGACGTAGTCGACCTCTATCGGCTCAGCGCCCGTGACTGGGGCGCTCCGCTACCGCGTCCGGCAATCTCGCAATTGCCGGCAGTGTTCGAGAACGCACCGGTCGCCCAACTCCCGGCCATGATGCGCGCTTCGGCAACCGAGATGCTGCTCGTGGTCGATGAACACGGCGACGCTGCCGGGCTGGTCACCACCGAGGACCTGGCAGTGGCACTGGTGGGGGACCTCGCCGACCAGTCGGCCGACGATTCGGCCGATCTGCGGCAACTCGACGACGGCAACTGGACCGCAACCGGATTGACCCGCGCCAGCGAACTTGCCGAAGCGCTGGATCTGGAGCTTCCCGAGGGCGAGTTCGACACCGTCGCGGGTTTCGTGATCAATCAGCTGTCGGCGATCCCCGACGAAGGCGCGTTCTTTTCCTACCGCGGCTGGCTGGTGATGGTGACCCGCACCAGCGGCCCGCGCATCCTGGCGGTGCGCTTCATGCGCGATCCGAGCGCGTCGGCGCCGAGCGACGCGGACTCCGGCGCCGCTCCGGACTAGTCCTCCCCGCCGGCCTTGCCGCCCAACTCGATATCCAGCACCAGCAGCGCCGCCGCGTTGTCGCCGGCCAGTTCGAACCGGCGGACGATATCGTCGAACGTCTTTTCCTCTTCCACCTGTTCGGTCAGGAACCATTCCAGAAAAACGGCGGTCGGGCTGTCACCCTCGTCCAGCGCCATCTGGTGCAGCCGCTTTATGGACTCGGAAACGCCTTCTTCATTGCTTAAAGCGGTGCGAAAGGCATCGACCGCGCCGCTGAAGTCGCCGTACACGGCCGCGACAGGGCCGATCACGATCCGGCCGTTCCGATCCAGGACGTATTCATAGAGCCGCAACGCGTGGCCCCGTTCTTCGGCAGCCTGCGCCTCCATGAACGCTGAGCAACCGAGCAGGCTCTCGTTGTCGAACCAACCGGCCATCGCCAGGTATGCAAATTCGGCTGCAAATTCGTTTGATATCTGCTGGTTCAGCCCATCCAGCATGTCCTCCGACAGCGGCCCGAGGCCCCGTCCAGCGTCCTGCTTGCTCACTCCTGCTCCCGTCGCTTGATGGAGTTTTCCGATCTCTTCGCGGCGGCAAATACCCGGCTCCTGCCGCGCCCTCCGCCGCGTTTTCCACTTGTCAGATGTTGCCCGGTTAAACCGGCAAGGGACTTAGCAGTGGTTTAAGCCGATTTAGCCGGCGCTAACGTGATTGGGCCCCATACGGGGATTGCGCATATGGAAAAATCTGCATTGATCCGCATTTCGGCGCCGAGGACTCATGCCCGCTAACGACAACGTGGTTTTCATCCTCACCGACGACCAGGCAACCTGGGCGCTGGGGTGCTACGGCAACGACGAAATTCGCACTCCCAATCTCGACCGCCTGGCGGCCTCGGGGGTTCGCCTGGAGAATTTCTTCGTGGCCTCACCGGTGTGCTCGCCGTCGCGGGCCACATACCTGACCGGCCTGATCAACTCCCAGCACGGCGTGCATGACTGGGTTCGGGGCGACGCCAGCAACGAGATGCCCCCGGCGCTGCTGTCGGGGCGCACCACCTACGTGGACGTGATGGCGGCCAATGGTTATTCATGCTCGCTATCGGGTAAATGGCACCTTGGCGAGCAGGAACTTCCCCGCCACGGCTTCGCGCGCCACAACCTCCGCCGTTTCGGCGGCGGGTCCTACATCGACCCGGAGATGGTGCGCGACGGCGAACGCCACATCGCGCCGGGATACGCGAGCGACATCTTCACCGACGACGCGATTGAATTCATCCGGGCCAGCGCGCAGGGCGACGCCCCCTTCTACGCTTCCGTGCACTACACCGCCCCCCACAGCCCGTGGTACGGGCATCCACAGGAGATCGTCGATTCCTACGACGACTGCCCGTTTGAGTCCTGCCCGCAGGAGGAGCCGCATCCCTGGATGGCCGGGTCGCCGACGGAATTTAAGGGCGGCCGCGAAATGCTGAAGGGCTACTTTGCGGCCGTGACCGCTATGGACCTTGCCGTGGGCAGGATCATCGACACGCTCGAGGAACTGGGCCTGCGCGAACGCACCTTGGTGGTCTTCTGCTCCGACAACGGGTTCAATTTCGGCCACCACGGGGTCTGGGGGAAAGGAAACGGAACCTTCCCCTTCAACATGTACGAGACCTCGGTTAAGGTGCCCTGCATCTTCTCCCAGCCCGGCACGATCGAGCCCGGCCGGGTGTTCGAAGGCCTCCACTCCAACTACGACATGTACCCGACACTGCTCGATTACCTGGGGCTGCCGATCCCGGCGGGAGTGAACCTTCCGGGCAAGAGCCTGGCGGCCGCGCTGCAGGGCGATGAGCCCGACGATCATGCCGCGGTGGTGGTCTTCGACGAGTTCGGCGGGACGCGCATGATCCGCACCCGGCGCTGGAAATACATCCACCGCTATGACTTCGGCCCCTGCGAACTCTTCGACCTGCAGGAGGATCCCGGCGAGCGAAGCAATCTCTTCTACCACCCCGACCAGCAGGCGCGGATTGCCTCGATGCGCCGGATGTTGGAAAAGTTTTTCGCCGACTACGCCGAGGAGCAATTCGACGGTCGCGACCTTCTGGTCCGCGGTTTCGGCCAGGGCGCCGATCTGACCGGCGATCTTGCGGCCGACCGGGCCGTTTTCTACCAGGCCTGGGCCGATCCGAATCCCTTGCCGGTCCTGGCCAGCTTGCGGGAGCAGGGTCGATAGAAACCGGGTCACTGCTCTCGCACCTTGTCTGCTGCGAATGCGGTCGTCAGGGCGAGGCCGACCGCGTGCAGACGGTCTGTCCGGACTGCGGCGGATCGTGGCTGGCCGAGTACGCTCTCGAAGATTCGGGGCTCGACCGCACCGAAATCTCGCGCCGCCCGCGCGGGATGTGGCGCTACCGCGAGGTCCTGCCGGTCCGCCGAGAGGCCAACATCGTCGATCTCGGCGAGGGATCGACCCCCACCCTGCGGCTGCGCCGGATTGCAGGCGAACTGGGCCTCAAGGAACTCTGGCTGAAGGACGAGGGGTCCAACCCCACCGGAACGTTCAAGGCCCGCGGAGCTGCCGCCGCCTACTCACGGGCCCGCGAACTTGGAATCCGCGACATCGCCATGGGGACTGCCGGCAACGCCGGCAGCGCCCTGGCCGCGTACGCAGCGCCGGCCGGGATAGCCGCCCACGTGGCGATGCCGCGCTTCACCCCCGACCCGATAAAAGCCGAGTGCCGCGCCTACGGTGCCGAAGTGGTCGAGGTAGACGGCCCGATCTCAGTCGCCGGGAAGCTCATGTCCGAACGGGCCGCCGCCAACGGGTGGTTCGAGGGATCGACCCTTAAGGAGCCCTACCGGATCGAGGGCAAGAAGACGATGGGGTACGAGCTGGCCGAATTCTTCGGCTGGCAGATGCCGGATGTCGTCCTGTACCCGACCGGCGGCGGCGTGGGACTGATCGGAATTTGGAAGGCGGCCCTCGAAATGGCCCGTCTGGGTTGGCTAACGGGGCGAAAAATGCCGCGCCTGGTGGCCGTTCAGGCCAGCGGCTGCGACCCGATCGTGACCGCCTACGAGGCCGGTCACAGCACCGCCCAGGCCCCCGAGTCCCCCTACACCCTGGCGGCCGGCTTGTTGGTTCCGCTGCCCTACGGCCATCGCCTGGTGCTGCGGATCATCAAGGAGACTGGCGGGGTCGCGATTTCGGTCGAAGACTCGGAACTGGCCGGGGCCGTGCGGGAAATGGCCGAACGCGAAGGGCTGCTGCTTTGCCCGGAAGCGGCGGCTTTGCTGCCGGCGCTCAAGTCCCTGCTCGACTCCGGTGCCATCGACGCCGACGAGCGGGTCGTGCTGCTCTCCACCGGCAACGGGCTCAAGTACCCCCACGTCTTTAACGGCGCCTGATCAGTCATTTACCCCGCACCGGCGCGCAGGGCTGGTGAAGCGCTTGGGTAAACCGCGATCGCCGTGCCTGGGAAATTAGCGTACACGACCGCAGGGTGCCACCCGGCCCGAAGCGATCTGACGTTGCCGCCGAGATACTTCGGCCGGATTCGGCCAAGGCGACGCGGCGCAATGATTTAAGGTTTGGTGAAATAAGTTGCCGGGCGGAATCGGCTGATTCCAGAAAAGGTCGGGCGCTTATTGCGGTCGCCGCATGCGCGATGCTAGAGCGGCTCAATGCGTGCGGTGCAGTTCCAATCCGGTACCCGACAGTTGCCGACCTGGATCCAGGGGAGTGTGATTTATGAAGAGTGAAGGACGCGGATTGCCGGCGGCGGGCAAGGCCGCCGGCATTTCGCTAATGGCGGCGGTGGCGGTCATGATCGTCGCGACCCTGGTGAGTCCCGGCGTTTCCCTGATCGATCCGGTCGACCAGACCGATACCACCAGCGCGCTAGCGTCGCTGGGAGAAAACCCGAACCTGGGACACCTGACCACGCTGCTGGCAATGGTCTCGATGCTGCTCTATGCGCGCGGGTTTCTGGGCATATACCGGTCTGTCAGCAATGAGTCGGGTCTCGCCGCGACCCTCCTGCGAACCGGTATCGGGGTCAGCTTGTTCGGGTGGGCGATATTTACGGCCGCTATGGGCATGCGGCACATGGCGATCCACTTAACCCAACGCGCCGCCGAAGAGCCGGCAATGGCGGAGCAAATGCTCGCGGCGGCGGGCGGAGTTTTCATTGCCCTGACGGCCGTGCTGGTGGCGTTTCTGGCCATCTACCCGGTGGCGACCTTCCTCACCGGAATCGGCCTGGCTTTGCGATCGCGATCGATAGGCCTGCCGACGATATTGGGCTGGGGACTGGCGCTGGCCGGACTCCTGGCGATTGCCGTGTTTCATACAGCGCTGCACGTCCCCTCCTTTGACCCAGGGTTGATGCTGCAGACCAACAGCGCGGTGCTCTCCCTGGGAACGTTGCTGCTATTCCTGCTGGGATTCGCGATGTTCAGGGATCCGGCGACAAAGACTGACTGACCGCCAATAATTCCGTCCGCGATCGCGCGCCTCGTCCGCCGCTGCGCCGGACGATCGTCTGGGTAGCACGATTCCTCGCCGACGCGGCCGCAGCAGCAATATCGATTCCGGCCCCCCGCAACGCCGGGCCAGCGTCGCCCGGAACCGTCGGGCGGGGTATGACTACGAACTCGGCGAGCAGTTCGTGGCCGGGCTCGTTCTGGCCGGCACTGAAATCAAATCGGTGCGCCAGGGCAACGTTTCGATCGCCAACGCCTACATCAGAGTCGACGTGCGTGAGGCGTGGATACACGGCATGCACATTGCCCGCTACCGGCCGGCCGCGGACCGCAACCACGATCCCGACCGCCCGCGCAAGTTGCTGCTCAATCGCCGCGAACTGTTACGTATCCAGGTCCGTACGCAGCAGCAGGGTTATACGGCAGTCCCGCTTGAACTGCTGATCCAGGGTCGATTTGCCAAGTTGCGCTTTGCCATCGCGCGCGGCCGGAAACGCTGGGACAAGCGTGAAGCAATCTCGCGACGCGAGAATGAAACCCGTTTAAGGCGGCTGCTCAAACACGGCCGGGCCTGAGCCCGCCTGACACGTGTGAAGCGGCAGGCTTGCGAGAATTAATCAGGCGACCGCCATTCGCCCCCTGACCTAGTTTCAAGTCCCTTTCGATCTGCGCCCATGTCAACCAAATCGACCGCGGTCGCCGAGAACACCGCTGTGCTCCCGACGGGACTGGTTCTATCGCCGGATCTGCGCAGCGTCCTGGAATCGGCGCCTTCCGTTGCCTGGATCGAGAGCGGCGATCAGCTGCGCGACCTCTCCCTAGGCGGGGAGGGCGCGGACATTTTTGAAGTCGCCTACGACGTGCCCGGCAAGGGGCACGTGCCGGAGGCGACGGTAACCCGGACCCGCAACGGGGTAGCAGTCAATTTCCACGACCCCTACATGCGCCGGCGCGATCCCGACAGCATGGTGATCGGTGACCGCTTGGGTTCAGACAAGGTCAACATTTCCGACCGGCTCGAATTGGGAATGGACGAGCTGCGCGAGGCGGTGTTCGGCTGGCTCGCCGACCAGGACCTGCTGGTCCTGGCGATCCAGGCCGGAGGAGAGCGGCTCGGATATCCGGCGCTGCTGGTGGCTCCGCGCAACGCCGCCTTTTTCGCGGCCGGACTGGCCGAGCTGCAGCAGATGGTGCCCATATCGGAGCTGGGCGAAGAGTTTGAGCCGCGGGCCGTGATCTACCTGGCTCCGCCGTTCCGCCACCTGCACTGTGAGGGCCGCCAGGTGGTGGTTCACTGCCGCAGCGAGGCGATGCACGAAATCTTCTCCCTGAACCTTTACCTGGGCCCGAGCGCCAAGAAGGGGATTTACGGAGTCCTGCTGTCGATCGGCGAGGCCGAAAAATGGGTGACCGCGCACTGTTCGGTGGTGCAGGCGATCACGCCCTACGACAACATCGTCACGATCATGCACGAGGGACCTTCCGGGTGCGGGAAATCGGAAATGCTCGAATACCCGCACGTGGAAACCGACGGCCGGCTAATGCTGGGGCACAACCAAATCTCCGGCGAAATGCGTCATCTTTCGATCAACCAGTTCTGCCAGCTGCAGCCGGTCACCGACGACATGGCGCTCTGCCATCCATCAATCCAGGACCAATCCGGGCGCCTTACCGTCACCGACGCCGAGGCGGCCTGGTTCGTTCGCGTGGACCACATTCACGCCTACGGCGTTGATCCGTACCTGGAGCGCTTGTGCACGACGCCGCCACGTCCGATCCTTTTCCTGAACATCCACGCGGTTCCCAACGCCACCGCACTTATCTGGGAGCCGGTCGAGGACGCGCCCGGCCAGCCCTGCCCGAATCCGAGAGTGATCCTGCCGCGGGAAATCGTTCCGCAAGTCGTTAACGATCCGGTAAGCGTTGACGTTCGCAATTTCGGCCTGCGTCAACCGCCCTGCACCAGCAATGCTCCGACTTACGGGATCGTCGGGATGCTGCACTTCCTCCCACCCGCGTTGGCATGGCTCTGGCGCCTCGTGGCCCCACGCGGTTATCTGAACCCCAGCATCGTCGGCGGGTCGGGTCTCGAATCCGAAGGGGTGGGTTCGTACTGGCCGTTCGCAACCGGTCGCCGGGTCGACCAGGCCAACCTCTTGCTGGACCAGATGGTGTCAGCTCCCAACACCCGCTACACGCTCACGCCCAACCAGAACATCGGCGCCTGGCGGGTTGGTTTCATGCCGCAGTGGATGGTTCGGGAGTACCTCGCGCGGCGCGGCGGCGCCCATTTCCGGCAGGACCAGATCTCGCCGGCCCGCTGCTCGCTGCTCGGCTACGCGATGGATCAAATGCGGATCGAGGGCCAGTTGATCGACCGCTGGTTCACCCAGGTGGACACCCAGCCGGAAGTCGGCGAGGAGGCCTACATGATCGGCGCCGGTCGTCTGACCGAGTTCTTCAAGGCGACGCTGCGCTCAGATTTCAGCCACCCCGAGCTTGCTTCCCTGGGCCGAGAGATCATCGAATGCGCCCTCGACGATGGCGGCGTTGCCGATTATGAAAAGTTGATGCCGGCAGGCGGCCCAGCCTAGTCCCGCCGCGGTTCGGGGATCCCAGACGGGCGAGCTCTCATCAGAACCATTTCCAGCTTGATCAGTGACCGGCAACTGCCGGTCATCTACGAATCCCTGCCCCCGGCGCTGGGCGGAAAGGGCGATCCGGTCCACGCGGCCGCGGCGCTGGCGCGGACCCTGACCGGTTTCGGCGACATCGTCGACGCAGTGCTGGTGCCACAGGTCGAAGACGAATCGGGCGGCGGCCTGGAGGTTGAGCGTTATGTAAAGGACGACGCGATTGCGTTCGTGGCCCGCTACCTTGAGGCGGCGCAGGCGCCAGCACCACCAACTGCCATAGTTGCCCAGCCGCTGACCCACCTGGGGGGTGCGGCGATCGAATCGCTATTGGACAGGGTCGCCGGGGCCGGAATCGGCGCGTTGGCGGTGGTGGGCCCGTCGAGCCGCGACCAGGCCAGCGTCAATCCGACCTCGACCGTCGCGGCGATCGCCCGCTGCGCCGCCGATCCCAGGATTCGGACCGGGGCAATTGCGATCCATGCCCGCAATGCCGAACCCGCCCGGATGCTGGCCAAGGCCGGGGCCGGGGCCGAGTTCTTTCTCTCGCAGATCTACTATGACGCCGACAGCATGGCGGCCACTATCGCGGCCTACGGTCGAACCTGCCGTGAGGCCGACGTCAAACCGGCACGACTGTTTCTGAGCCTGGTTCCGGTCATATCGCCACCCACCGCGCGCCTGATGGCTCGGGTGATCAACCCCGGGCGGCGCCTCTCCGAGCCGGCGGCCGCAATTCCCTCGGCCGCGGTCGGGCCCGGGACGGTCGACTACCTGCATGACCTCTTGGCGGCCACGCTCGAAGCAGGTTCCGCGGCCGGGGTGCCGCTGGGCGTTTCGATCGGACACGTGACCGAACGGAACGTCCGGCTATCGTTGGAGCTGCTATCCGTGGTGGGGCAATTCAAGTAGGACGTGCCGGCCAGGTGGAGCGGGCGATTAACGCGCATTCCAACGGGCGAGCAGCGTCAGGGCGGCCGCCACTTCATTAACACCGCTGAGCCGGTAACCGGCCGCAGTCGGACGCGTCCGCCGCGCCACCAGAACGCCGATTCCAAGGGGATCGACTGCCGCAAAAGCCCCTTCGTCACTCACGTCGTCACCGAAGTAAACCGGGATGCGCGGGGCGTTGCCGCCGGGGTCCAAACGGTCCAGATACCACTGCACCGCGCCGCCCTTGCCGGGCGCCGCCGCCGGCACGAACTCGAACACCTTGCGGCCGGCCATCATGCTCAGCTCCGGGAACTCCCCGGCCAGGATCTGAATGCGCCGCCGCAGATCCGGCAACTTGCCCTGATCGCGCAGGTT
This sequence comes from Chloroflexota bacterium, assembly GCA_009840625.1. NCBI lineage: Bacteria > Bacillati > Chloroflexota > Chloroflexota bacterium. The sequence goes on from VXNJ01000009.1 coordinate 120,313, forward strand.
GCGGTAGTGCAGCACCAGCGCCTGCGGTTTTTCTTCAATCCAAGAACCGGCGAACTCCCGCGCAACGGCGGCTATGCGGCCGCGCAACTGCCCCAGCTCGGGAGCGCTTTCGCCAAAGGGATTGATGGTCTGGCCGCCGGGGAACCGGGCTTCCTGCCCGTGGCTGCCGAAAAACGTTGCACGCGGGATCGCAATCAGGGTCTGCAAATCTTCGAGCCCACGCCCGCTGACTATGGCGATCGGGGTATCGGCCGACATACGATTCAGGGCCGTGAGCGCGGCCGGTTCCGGCCTGGCGTCGCCGGGGCGATCGCAGATCCGGGCCAGGGTGCCGTCGAAGTCGAGCAGCAGCGCGAGCGGTTCGCGCGCCGCCAGCAGGGACCGAACCAACGCCCCCAGTCCGGGCAATCCCGAACCGGTTTTTGAGGTTTCTTGCGGCAACCGTATTCGCCCCTTCAAGTGCTCCGCAGTGTATGCGAGCGGATTATGCGGGCAGTCGCCGGGGTCAATTCCGACGAACCACCCCTGCCGATTGCAACCCGCGGCCCCGGTTGAATCGCGCGCGGAAATCGGGCCAATTGGTCGAATAAGGAATAATCAGGTCAATTGCCGCAGATGACATTTGGCGAGAGTTGCAATTGGGCAGTGGGGAAACGATGAAAAAAATTGGCACGGTCTTAATTACGGTGGTCGTTCTTGCCGCCCTAGCGGCGATTCTGGCGGCCTGCAACGGGGAGGAAGCCGAACCGACGACGGCGCCGGCTCCGGCTCCGGCAACTCCCGCCCCGGCACCCGAACCTGAACCGGAGCCAGCCGCCCCGGCCGAGCCGTTCCGAATTGGCGTAATGGAATCGCTGACCGGTCCCGGCGAGACGTATGGAACCGTCGCGGTCCAGGCCAAACAGATGGCGGTTGACGAGATAAACGCCGCCGGCGGAATCAACGGTCGGCCCTTGGAGCTGGTGGTCGAGGATTCCAAATGCAACGCCCAGGACTCGATAACGGCTTACCGGAAACTGACCGACGTCGACGGAATCAAGATCATCCTCGGGACGTCCTGCTCCGGGGCGATGCTGGGCGCCGCTCCGCTGGCCGAGGAAGAGGGCGTCATTCTGTTCTCGGGCCTGGCGACCAATCCAGACATTGCCGAGGCCGGGGACTACATCTTCCGCACCTCGCTTAACGACATCCTGGTCGGCATCGACACCGGCAACACGCTGTGGGCCGACGGGGTTCGCCAACTGGCCACTATCACCGAATCCACGGATTACGCCGAGGGCGTAAGGCGCACTACGGTCGAGCAGTTCGAAAAACGCGGCGGGGAGGTGGTCGCGGCCGAGCAGTATGCATCGGATGTGACCGATTTCCGCAGCCAGTTGACCAAACTGGTAGCCGCCCAGCCCGACGCCATCCATATCTCCGCACAAGGCGAGTTTGCCGGCGGGACGGTGATCAAGCAGCTTCGGGAGATCGGCTACGACGGACCGCTTTATTCGGAAATAGTGCCGGCCGGTACGACCGCGCTGGAGATTGCCGGCGACGCCGCAACCGGACTGAAAGCGGTCTTCGTCGATCTCGACCCGGCCAATGCCAAGGGCCAGGAGGTTCTCGGTAATTTCAGGGCCCGCTACGACTACGTGACTCTGCCTTGGTACCTGGGATCGGCCTACGATGACGTCTACATCGCCGCCGAGTGCTTGAAGCAAACCGGCGACGACCAGGACGCCGACGGGTTCCGCGACTGCATGTATGCGATCACCTGGAGCGGTGCGATCGGCACCGATTACAGCTTTGACGAGAAGGGCGAAGTAGTCGGCCTGTCCAATGTGGTCGTCGAAATCCTGCCTGTAGCCGAGCGCACTGAGGAAAACTACGGATACCGCGTACTGGGGCCGGCCCCGACCGAATAGCGGCCAGAGCCGCCGCCCGCCCGCACGGCCGTGATCAGTAACCCGGTCGCAGCGCTCCGCAACCAGGGGCGGCTGGCCGCGATCGGGTTGTCGCTGCTGGTGGTTGCCTACCTGGCCTGGAAGGTGGGGCAGTCGCCGCAGCAGGCACTTCAGTTTGCGTTCAATGGACTGGCGGTGGGGGCGATTTACGCGCTCCTGGCGATGGGCTTCACGCTTGTCTACAGCACGGTCTGGTTCTTCGATCTTTATTACGGCGCGGCCGCGACGCTGGGTGCCTACGGCGTCTTTTATCTACGGTCTTCGGACGCCCTTTACGGCCGCTATGAGGTGGCCAATCCAGTCATCAACATCGTCCTTGCGGTGGTGGTCGGCGGCGTAATCGCCTGGGCGGTGCACGCCGGGCCGCTGGCCCGACTGCAGGACAAGCTGCCGAAGCCTGCCTACCGCGGCGTGGTCGCCGCGCTGGGGCTCTCGGGCGGCGCCTACACCCTCGCCCTGCTTTCATACCCCGAACACCTGCGACTGCTGCTGGCTCCGGCGATCGGGTTGGCGGTGGCGGTTCTGGCCGGACGGCTGGTTATTTGGCTCCTGGGGCAAATCACCGCCGGAACCGGAAATGGCGCCAAGGCGCTGGCGGGTATGGTCGGAATCGCTTGCGGCATCGCGGCCGGATTCCTGCTGGCCGGGGCGGACGGGTCGGAACTCTACCTGAGCTGGCTGCTCACGTGCCTCCTAGCCGGCTCGGTCGGCCTGGCGCTTTACCGCGGGTTGTACGTCCACATGCGCGAACGGGCCAATTCGCCGCTGATCATGTTGGTTGCCTCGCTCGGGGTGTTGCTGAGCTTTACCGCGTTTATTTCGATCGCCTTCGAGAGCGCGCCGCGGCCGTTGCCGGAAACTTTCGGATCGACTTCGATAAGCGTGGCCGGAGCCTACATAAAGGGATTCAACATCTTTGCGATCGGCGTCGCCCTGCTGGGGTTCGCGGCCATGTGGATCATGCTGCAAAAAACCGCGTTCGGGCGGGCGGTGCGGGCCATCGGCGACGATGAACAGGTTGCCAAGGTGGTCGGAATCAACACGGTAGTGGTCGTATCGATCGTCTTTTTCATCGGCGCCGCCTACGCCGCCCTGGCCGGCCTGCTGAGCGGACACGATACCGCGATTCAACCGAAGATGGGGCTGCTGCTGCTGCTCAAAGGCTGGATCGCTTCCGTGGTCGGCGGTATCGGCAATCTCTACGGGGCGATCCTGGGCGGGTTCGTACTGGGAATGGTCGAGCAGTTCGGCATCTGGGACCTGGCCGGCGAATGGCGCGACGCGATAGCTTTCGTCCTGCTGATCCTTTTCCTGTCCTTCTGGCCGAACGGCCTCCTGCCCCGGAAATAGGCCGTGTTCGAGGGTTCGTCGCTGCAGTCCGGATTACGGCACTTGCAGGCAGACCCGCGCGGGTTCTGCGTTGCCCACCTGGGCAGCATCGAGCTGTGGGCAACCGTGGTGGTCATCGGGTGGGCCTTTGCGTTCATGCTCTGGCAGGGCGTTGGGTTTGCGATCACGGTGGGCACGGTGTTCGGGATCTGGGCGATTCTTGCCGTCAGCCTGAACCTTGTGCTGGGATTCACCGGCCTGCTGTCGGTCGGGCACATCGGATTCTTCGGCGTCGGCGCCTATGCGGTAGCGATCCTGACCTCCGATCCCGCCTATGAGCAGCTCCGAACTGAATCGATTCCGACTTACGGTTGGCCCTTTTTCGCCGCCCTGCCGATCAGCGTCCTGGCGGCCGGGCTAGTGGCCCTGGCGGTAGGGATCGCCTTCAACCGTTTCCGCGACGACATCTACGTCCTGGTCTCGTTCGGCTTCGCCATCATCGCCTTCAACGTGTTCCTGAATTGGCGGGGCGTTACCCGCGGGGCATTTGGGATCCACGAGATCGCCACCCCGGCCGTAGGCGGCTGGGTGTTTGACGGCGAACTTGAATTCCTGATTCTGGTGCTTGCGTTTCTCGGACTTGCCGTGCTGATCTCCTATCTGCTGGTAACTTCCTCGTTCGGACGGGTGCTGACGGCAATCCGCGAGGACGAGACGGCAATCGAGGTCTTCGGCTACCGCGCGACCCACTACAAACTTTCCATCTGGGTAATTTCGGCAATGATGGCCGGATTGGCGGGCGGGCTGTTCGCCAGTTGGACAAGCTTCATCGACCCGAACTCGTTCCTGCTGCTGGAATCGGTTCTGCTGGTTTCAATCGTGATCCTGGGCGGACTGGCATCGATCCGCGGTTCGCTGATCGGCGCGATGGCGTTCGTGCTGCTTGAGGAAGGGATGAGGTTCATCCCGTTCATTCCTACCGAGTACGTCGGTCAGGGGCGGCAGGTGGTGCTGGGCATCATGCTGGTCCTGCTCATGCTCTACCGACCACAGGGCCTGGTCGGAAGGTACCGGCTGTGAACGAACCCGGGCAATCCGGGGCGGAGTCCCACGCCCTTCAAACCGATGGCATTTCCAAGCACTTCGGCGCGGTCCGCGCGATTGACGAACTGACTCTCGCCATCAGGCGGGGCGTGACCACCAGCGTCGTCGGACCCAACGGATCCGGCAAATCGACGCTGGTCAACGTCCTCAGCGGAGTCCTGCCGCTCGACGGCGGGCTGGTGATCATCGACGGGCAAGGTTTACGGGTCGTTCGCTCGCACGACATATCGCAGCGCGGCCTGACTCGTACCTTCCAGGAGGTGCGCCTTTTCGACCAGATCAAGGTGATCGACAACATCCTCGTGGTCCTGACCGAGCGGCGCCTGGTCCCCGCGCTTCTGCAGCGGCGCAACCGGGGCCTTTACGGACGGGCGCGCGAGATTCTGGAGTTGGTCGGCATGTGGGAGAAGCGGGACGCGCTGGCCGGCGAACTCTCCTACGGCCAGCGCAAATTGATCGAGATCGGCCGCGCCCTGGCGATGGGCGCCGAAATCTATCTCCTCGATGAGCCGTTCGCCGGCCTGTTTCCGCAGATGGTCGAACGGGTGAAAGCCATCCTGCGGCAAATGCGCGAAGAAAGGCGCACCATCGTGTTCATCTCGCACAACATGGAGATAGTGCGCGAACTTTCCGACCAAATCGTGGTCCTGGAAAGCGGCTCGCTGCTGGCCGAAGGCCAAGTCGAACCGGTGCTGGCAAGCCCGGAAGTCATCGAGGCCTATCTTGGTGAATGACCGGGTGCAGCGGTGATGCTGCTCGAACTGGAAAACGTCTCCGTCCGCTACGGAGCGGTCAACGCTCTAGCCCAGGCCTGTATCCGGGCCGGCGGCGGCGAGATGGTCGCGGTGATGGGTCCCAACGGGGCCGGCAAGTCGACCGTCCTGAAGGCGGTGATGGGGCTGGCGCCGGTGGTTGAGGGAACGGTTCGCTGGCGCGGCCGGCCGCTGGCGGCGGCGACCCACCAGATTGTCAAGCAGGGAATCGCGTTCGTGCCCCAGGGGCGCAGGGTGTTCACGCACCTGACGGTGGAGGAAAACCTGGAGATGGGATGTCTATATCTGGGCGATCGCCGCGAACGGCGGCGGCGGCTTGATTCGGTGCTCGATCTGTTTCCGGTCCTGGGCCAGAAGCGGGGCGATCTGGCCAGCCAGATGTCGGGCGGGCAGCAACAGATGCTGGCGCTGGGGCGCGGGCTCATGGCCGCTCCGCAAGTGCTGCTATTGGATGAACCGACCCTGGGACTGGCCCCCATCGTGGTCAAGGAGGTGTTCGCCAAGGTCTCCGAAATCAACCGCCGCCTGGGTACCACCACCCTGATAGTCGAGCACAACATCAAGGGGGTGCTCGACATCGTCGACCGGGCCTATGTGCTCGATCGCGGGCGAGTGGTCCATGACGGTGACCCGCAAACGGTCCGCGAATCCGACATCCTGACCGAAGTGTTTCTGGGCGCGGCCTGACAACCCGCGACGGGGTTTGCTATCCCGGCCGCCGGGCAGGCAGCGCGCCAGTGGGAGCGGGGGACGGGGCTCGAACCCGCAACATCCAGCTTGGAAGGCTAGCGCTCTACCAGTTGAGCTACCCCCGCCGGAGCGCCAGATTTTAGTAGCCGTCCGGTTGGCATGTGGTAGGCTCCTCCCCATTTTTTGATTATCATGGCGGCACGGCAGTGCGGTAAAGCGTTAGTGGGCGGGGTTGCTGATGGCCGGTGCGATTGCAGGTCCGGATCCTGCGGCGACGCTACGCAGGCGGCTGGGCCTCACCTACCGGGGCGGCGCTTCGGCGTACCTCTTCGTGCTGCCATCGATCATTTTTATCGGCGTATTCGTGATCGTCCCGATCTTTGCGGCGCTTTTCTATTCGTTCAACGATTACGACCTGTTGACCGCGCCTGAATTCGCGGGCCTTAAGAACTACGAGCTGATCGGCAAGGAACCGCGCTTTTGGCCGTCGATCCGCAATACGATATTCTTCGCCTTCGGCACGGTACCGACCGGCATCATCACCTCGCTGCTGCTCGCGGTCTTGATCAACCGCGCAATCCGCGGAATTTACTTCTTCCGGGCCATGTTCTACATGCCGGTGGTCTCTTCCTTCGTCTCGGTCTCGCTGATCTTCCTTTGGATGTACGAGCCGCAGTTCGGACTGGCCAACCAGGTGCTCGAATTCCTGGGTTTCGCCCGTTCTAAGTGGCTGCGCGGACCCGAGACCGCCATGGTGGCAATCATCATGATGAGCATCTGGAAGAACATGGGCCTGAACATGGTCATCTACCTGGCCGGGCTGCAGTCGATACCGCCGCACCTCTACGAGGCGGCCGAGATCGACGGGGCGGGGAGGCTTTCCAAGATGTTCCGGATAACCGTCCCGCTGCTGGCACCGACCACCTATTTCGTGGTAATCGTCTACTTCATCGGCGCGCTGCAGATGTTCGTGCAGGTTTTCATCATGGCCTGCGAGCCGCAGGGCAACTGTGGCGGACCGCTGGATGCGACGATTACGATCGTGCTCCTCATCTACCTCGAGGCGTTCAACAACCTGCGCATGGGCTTTGCCTCCGCGCTGTCCTTCATCCTGTTTGTGGTCATCGGCCTGGTGACAATCGTGAACGCCAGGTTGCTCCAGTACGAAATCGGCTACTGAGAGGGACAAGACCGGATCGCTGCCCCCGGCGAGGAATTCTTGCCCGGCTAAAGAAGAGCCCGAAGCGCTCCTAGCTTAGACTTTGCAAGCGCTTGCCGACGCTAATCGGCTGGCTGCGCGCATTTGAAGTAAGACATCGTGACGCCACAGCGCACCCTCAGGGGAGTCACTACTTAATCATGCAGGCCAACGACGTTTTCGGCCCACCGCCCCGCATGACCCTGCGGCGCAGACTCGGGCTCACCTACCGCGGCGGCGCGACCTCCTACATGTTCGTGCTGCCTTCGGTCCTCTTCATCGGCGTGTTCGTAATCGTGCCGATCGCCGGTGCCCTGTATTACTCGTTCACCAACTACGACCTTCTTACCGCCCCTGAGTGGTCGGGCATCAAGAACTACCAACTCATCGGCAAGGAACCGCGATTCGTGCCTGCGGTCCGCAACACGGTGTTTTTCGCCTTCGGGACCGTTCCCGCCGGGGTGATTACCTCGCTGCTGCTGGCGGTGCTGGTCAATCGCGCGATCCGCGGGATCTACTTCTTCCGGGCCATGTTCTACATGCCGGTTGTCTCCTCGTTCGTCTCGGTCTCGCTGATCTGGCTCTGGATGTACGAACCCCAGTTCGGGCTGGCCAACGATTTATTGCGGGCGATGGATTTGCCGGCTTCCAAGTGGCTGCGCGGACCCGAAACGGCGCTCCTGGCAATCGTCCTGATGAGCATCTGGAAGAACATGGGCCTGAACATGGTCATCTACCTGGCCGGCCTGCAGGGGATTCCGCCGCACCTCTACGAGGCGGCCGAGATCGACGGGGCGGGCCGCCTCTCGCAGATGTTCCGGATAACCGTCCCGCTGCTGGCGCCGACCACCTATTTCGTGGTAATCGTCTACTTCATCGGCGCGCTGCAGATGTTCGTGCAGGTATTCATCATGGCCTGTCAGGACGCGCAGGGTCTCTGCGGGGGACCAGTCGATGCGACTGTGACGATCGTGCTGCTGATATATATCGAAGCCTTCGCCAATTTGCGCATGGGGTTTGCGGCCGCGCTGTCGTTCATCTTGTTTGCGGTCATTGGGTTGATCACGATCATCAACTCAAAATTGCTCGAATACGAGATCGGCTACTAAAAGGCTCGAATTCGCCCGCCGGCGCTCTGGCCGGTTGAGGAGTTCGAATATGCTTCACCGTCTCGCAAGACCCTGGCGCGCGGTGCGCCTCGGCATGCTCGGCCCCGGCGGCGCCCTCTGCGTCGGGTGCAGCGCCAGATGATCGACCGAAGCAGCCTGCAGCTGGCGCTCCGGCGACGATTTCGGCTCACCTACCGGGGTGGGGCGACCGCGTACCTGTTCGTACTGCCCTCAGTCATCTTCATCGGCGTTTTCGTAATCGTCCCGATCGTCGGGGCGCTCTATTACTCGTTTACCAACTACGACCTTTTGACTCCGCCGGAATGGGTGGGTCTGAAGAACTATCAGGTCATCGGCAAAGAACCGCGCTTCTGGCCGTCGGTCCGCAACACCATGCTGTTCGCGCTGGGCACGGTCCCCGCCGGGGTGATTACCTCGCTGCTGCTGGCGGTGCTGGTGAACCGCGCGATCCGCGGAATCTACTTCTTCCGGGCCATGTTCTACATGCCGGTTGTCTCCTCGTTCGTCTCGGTCTCGCTGATCTTCCTGTGGATGTACGAGCCGCAGTTCGGACTGGCCAACGCGTTTCTGCGGGCGCTCGACCTGCCGGCGTCGAAGTGGCTGCGCGGGCCCGAGACCGCCCTTTTCGCCATCATCCTGATGAGCATCTGGAAGAACATGGGCCTGAACATGGTCATCTACCTGGCCGGCCTGCAGGGGATTCCGCCGCACCTCTACGAGGCGGCCGAGATCGACGGGGCGGGCCGCCTCTCGCAGATGTTCCGGATAACCGTCCCGCTGCTGGCGCCGACCACCTATTTCGTGGTAATCGTCTACTTCATCGGCGCCCTGCAGATGTTCGTGCAGGTATTCATCATGTCCTGCAACGATCCGGCCGGATCGTGCGGCGGACCGCTGGACTCCACGATCACAATCGTGATGCTCATTTATCTGGAGGCGTTTCTGGCTCTGCGGATGGGGTTCGCGGCAGCGCTGTCTTTCATACTCTTCGTCCTGATCGGGGCGGTCACGATCCTTAACGCCCGGGTCCTCAGCTACGAGATCGGCTACTGATCCGGCCGCGTCGCGGGCCCGATTGATCGATTCACCGGGGACGCCGAACATATCCTGAATAAGCAGAATCAGATTCGCACGCCGAACCGCGCGGATATCCGGGCGCGTCCCAGGGTTTGCTGGGCCGCTTGTGCGCGGTTGGAACCGGAGAGCATTTGATGGGAATGGCGGCTACGGCCCAACGGGCGCGATTCGGTTTGCGTCGTCGCCTAGGGCTCACCTACCGGGGCGGGGCGACCGCGTATCTGTTCGTACTGCCGTCGGTCATCTTCATCGGCGTTTTCGTAATCGTCCCGATCTTCGGGGCGCTCTACTACAGCTTCAACAACTACGACCTGCTGACCGCGCCCGAATGGGCGTGGTTCAAGAATTACCGTTTGGTGGCCAGCGAACCGCGGTTCATCCCGGCGATGCGCAATACGCTGATGTTCGCGGTGGGAACGGTGCCGGCCGGCGTGATCACCTCGCTGCTGCTGGCGATGCTGGTCAACCGCGCGATCCGCGGAATCTACTTCTTCCGGGCCATGTTCTACATGCCGGTGGTCTCCTCGTTCGTGACCGTCTCGCTGATCTGGCTCTGGATGTACGAACCACAGTTCGGGCTGGCGAACGCGGCCCTGCGCTTTATGGGGTTGCCCGCTTCGAAGTGGCTCACCGGGCCCGAGACCGCGCTGCTGGCGATCATCCTGATGAGCGTCTGGAAGAACATGGGCCTGAACATGGTCATCTACCTGGCCGGCCTGCAGGGGATCCCGCCGCATCTCTACGAGGCGGCCGAAATCGACGGGGCCGGAAGGCTATCGAAGATGTTCCGCATCACCATCCCGATGCTGGCCCCGACGACCTATTTCGTGGTCATCGTCTACTTCATCGGCGCCCTGCAGATGTTCGTGCAGGTCTTCATCATGGCCTGCCCGCACACGCAGATCAACTGTGGCGGACCGCTGGACTCGACGATCACGATCGTCATGCTCATCTACCTGGAAGCGTTCGCCTATCTGCGAATGGGCTTCGCGGCGGCGCTATCGTTCATCCTGTTCATGGTCATCGGGATCGTGACGATCGCCAACGCCCGGATTCTCAGTTACGAAATCGGCTATTGATCCGGTCTGCGGTCCGACCGCCGGATTCAGTGAACACCGTAAGCAAAACGTGAGCGCGGCGTAGCCGGGTAGGCCTGCAGGACGACCTGCTCCAGCAGCAGATCGCGCAGCCGCTCGCGCTGCTGCCCGAATTCGGAGCGGCCGGCCAGGTTGGTCTGTTCGCCCGGATCGGCGACCAAGTCGAACAGTTGTTGCCCGGACCCTTCGGGGTACCAGGTGAAGCGGAAGCGGTCGTCCACGACCGTGCGCGCCCAGCGATCCAGCGTGTTCGAGTCGATGTTGTTGTAACTCTCGGCGTAAGCGCACGTCCGCCAGGAATCGGCCGGCGCGCCGCAACTTAAGGGAAGCAATGAGCGTCCCGGCAGGGCCGCGAACGGCAGCGCCAGGCGAAGCGAGACAGGTTCCGGGACAGCCAGGCCCGCCATGTCGAAAACCGTGGGGTAAATGTCCTCGAGCTGGACGAATTCGGAGCGCTGCTGCCGCGCGCAAACCCCGGGGCCGGCAATCATCAGCGGGACCCGGATGCAGGCGTCGTAGTGCATTTCGCCCTTGGACATCAGGTCGTGGTCGCCGAGCATTTCGCCGTGGTCGGAGAGGAACACCAGATAGGTGTTTTCAGCCCGGCCGCGGGCGCGGATTGCCGCCTGCAAGCGGCCGAGCTGCTCGTCAAGGTGAACCAGGTCGGCGAAATAGTGGCAGCGATCTTCCAGCCAGTCGCGGCCTTCGGCGGCCTGCGAAAGCGGCGCCAGGCAATGCGGCGCCTCCGGATCGTCGCGCCATTCGGCCGCCAGCGGACGCGGAATAGCGTCCGCATTCACTCGCCCCAGATACCCCTGCGGCGGGGCGAACGGGCCATGCGGTTGCACGTAGGAGATGTGCATGTACAGCGGCCGGCCGGCTTCGGCCCCAGAGATGAAATCCAAGGCGCGGGCGGTGATCCATTCGGTCTGCGACAGTTCGGCCGGGAAGGGCAGTTCGTAGGCGCCGGGTTGCGGCGGGATCTCGTCCATGCGCGCGGCCAAGTCGACTCGTGCGGGACCGTAACTTCCGAATTCTTCGATCTGGCGGGCCCAGACGGTCGAGAGAACAGCGTCGGCGTGCTCGGGGTGCTCGGCCAGGATCCAGTCAAGCCAGGGGCCGCCGCGGGCGTCCTCGGTGACCCAGCAGGCATCGAATCCGTACTCGCGGTAATCGGGGTAGAGCGATTCGTAGTGGGGGTGCAGGTGCACCTTTCCGGCGGCGCCGGTCTGGTATCCGGAATCTTGCAGCGCGCGCATGAAGGTCGGAATCTGCGGGTCCAGGAAGTAGCCGTTCTGGAGCACCCCGTGCTGCTGCGTGGTCAGGCCGGTGGCGAGCGTGGCCCGGGCCGGACAGCAGAGCGGATTGGAGGAAATTGCGCGCCGGAACCACGTCCCCGACCGGGCCAGGGCGGAGAAATTCGGAAGCTCGACGATTCCGCCGGCCAGGCCGAGTTCGAGCCATCGCGCGGCGAGCTGGTCGACCATGAAGAAAATAATGTCGGGTCGGTCGGATTTGGGCATTGGCGTCATTCCGCGCGCGTTGTTCTGATCACTGATTGCAGATCACCGGACCGGTCCGGGCCCGATCGCAGAACACCTTATTGTGTGGTCGCACGGCGGGTGTACGCGGATTCAGTTGACGTTTGAACTAGCAGTTGGCGAGGCGCAAATGCAGATTGCGGGATGCACATGGGGACTCCGCCGCGACCAGGCGGCGGCCGCCGCCGCCTTCGATCGGGCGGGATTCGACACGATCGACGTCGACCCGGGATTTGGGCCGGCCGCCAACTGGGAATCGGCTCTCCCGGTGTCCTGCCTGGCGGCCGGACACCTGTTCCCCGGCGGGACCCGACTGGACGATCCGGAACCCGACGACCGCGCCGCGGCCCGCCGGCACGTGCTGGCGGCTATCGACGAGGCCGCCCGCCTGGGAGCCGAGGTCGTATACGTGGGAGCGCCCAACCCGGACGAGCAGGCCATGAGTTGGTTTGCCGACTGCGTCCCCGAACTTGCCGCGCACTCGACCCGCCGCGGCTTGCTGCTGGCGGTCGAACCATCGCCCCCGCGCGGACTGCGCACGATCGGCGAAACCCGGGAATTCATCGAATCCCTCGGCGTGGAAAACTTCCACATCCTGCTCGACTTCGCCCATTGCCTGTTGGTCGACGAGGATCCGGTCGAGGCGATCGAAGTTTGCGGGGAGCGCCTCGCCTACGTCCACTTCAACGACACCGACGGCGTAAACGACAACCACCTCGGGCTCACCGACGGAATATTCGACCGCCGCCTGGTCGAGGAGATCGTCGCCGAGCTTCGAAGCGTCGGCTACCGGCGCCCGCTGGCGGTCGAGAGCGCGCCGGCCCTTCCGGACCCGCTGGGCAGCGCTCTCAAGACTCTCGAGGTCCTAAAGTCCTGCGGGGCCTGAACCGGGCGGCTAGTCCAGATCGGCCAGTTGCGGCATCACCTCGTTGGTGAGCAGGTCGACCGAACGGCGCCATGACGGCTGGTCGCGCCACTCGTGGATCATCATCAGGAGCACGCCGAAACCGCCCACGTCCCCGTGCAGGCGGCGCAGCTTGGCGGCCACTTCGTCGGGGTCGCCGACCACCCAGATGTTCTCGGCCATGTATTCGAGCGTGACATCCGAATCCGGCATTTCGGGGTCGGTTTTTACCAGGTCCATGTAGCCGACATAGGGCAAAAGCTTGAAGAAGTAGTCTTCGAAATCACGCCCGAGGGTGCCGTTGACGGCTCCGTCGAACGCTGCCTCGGAGGTCTCGGCGACGAAGATGTTGCGGGCGATCCGCCAGGAGCTGCGCTCGGGGGTCAAACCGGCGGCGGCGGCGCCCTCCTCGACCGCCTCCCAGTGGGTCCGCAACAACGGCATGGGCACTATGTTGATGCTCATCGGGATCCAGCCCTTCAGGCCGGCGACCCGCAGCGTGCCAGAGTGCTTCGACACGCCGGCGACGCCGATCGGGGGATGCGGTTTCTGCAGCGGACGGACGTGGACCGAAAGGCCGATGTCGTCTTGGGGCTCCGGCACCTTGAACCCCCAGTTGCCCGATCCGTAGGGACCGGGCTTGGCCGCCCCCCAGAGCTCTAGGACCGCGTCCAGGGTCTCGCGCATGATCTTGGGCGCGGCGCCGGGTTCTTCGTATCCGAACACCTCGAAATCGCCCGGGAACCCGCCCGCGCCGATTCCCCACATGAACCTGCCGTTGGCCATGTGGTCGAGCTGGGCAATGCGGTGCGCGAGCATGAACGGATTGTGGTTGGGGAGACAGGAAACCCCGGTGCCGAGCTTTATTTGCTCGGTCAGGGCCAGCGCCTGGGCGATCACCAGATCGGGCGCCGGGATGTTCTCCCATTCGGAAGTGAAATGCTCGCCCAGCCAGTACTCGGTCAGCCCCAGGCGGTCGCAGGTAACGATCGTGTCCAGGTCGTCGGCGAGCGTCTGCGTGAAGTCGTGGCCGGGCGGATGCAGCGGCATGTTGAAGGCCCCGAGTTTCATGTGCTGCGCATCCTTCGCTGTCCGGTGGGCCGGACCCTGGTGGTTCCGGTGATCGGAAGATTCTAGGGACGGGCTTTGCCGGCCGCGGCGCACGCCGCCCGGTCAGGCCACCCGGTAGCGCGCGGCCGCTTGCTCGTCCAGCTCGAAACCCAGGCCCGCCCGCTGCGGCGCCTCGATCAGGCCGTCGTTGCCGACGACCGGCCAGTTGCGGACCAGTTCGCTGCGGAGCGGATTGGGATTCTGGTCCATTTCGAACGCGTAGCCGGTGGGCGAGGCGCACAGCAGGTTCAGATTCGCAAAGCCGGAGACCGCGGCGCCGTAGTTGTGCGGGGCAAAACCGAGGTGGCAGGCGGCGGCGTAGGAGGAGATTCGCTGGCATTCGCTGATTCCGCCCGCCCAGGCCGCATCCGGCTGGGCGATATCGATGCAGCCGCCGTCAATCAGGGTTTTAAAGCCCGGCAGCGAGGTCTCGGTCTCGTAACCGGCCACCGGCATTGAGATTCGCTCGCGCACGAACGCCGCCCCGGCGGTGTCTTCGGTCCAGGTCGGTTCCTCGAACCAGGCGATTTGGTGGGACTCGACCGAACGTGCGAACGCGATTGCGCCGTGCGGGGTCATCTGGTTGTTGGCGTCGATCATCAATTCCCGGCCGGGCCCCAGACCCTCGCGTGCCACCCGCACCCTGTCTGCGTCATCGTCCGCGCAGATTCGGCCGACTTTCATCTTGGCGGCGCGGTACCCGCGGCCCGCGATGCGCTCCATTTCGGCCGCCAGGCCGGCAAGGTCCTTACCCGGTTCGTAAAAGCCTCCGCTGCCGTAGGCGCGGACTCTGTCCGCGCGGGAACCGAGCAGCTTGTGCACCGGCAGACCCGCCGACTTGCCGAGGATGTCCCAGAGGGCCAGGTCTACGCCGGCGATCGCCGACTGCATCACGCCGCGACGACCCGACTGGATCGTGCCCTTGTACATCCGGTCCCAGAGATCGGCGATATAGGTCGGGTCGGAGCCGACGATCATCGGCGCCAGCCGCGTCTCCAGGATCGCCTTCACCCCGAAAGCGGTTCCGCCGAAGGTGCCGGCCTCGCCGACCCCCTCGATGCCGTCGCGGGTGCGGACCCGCACCAGCATGCATTCGCGGGCCCGGATCTCGACCTGGGCATCGCGGATCGGTGAATCCATCTCCCAGCGCAGGAGTTCGACTGCGAGTTCCTCAATTACCATGCGGACCTCCATCCGGCCTTAGCGCCGGGATGATCGCCAGGTGGATTTCCTCAATCGGGTCAGCCAGGCCAAGGCGGCGGGCGCGCGCGATCACCGCGCGTTGATTCAGGTTTATAAATTGCAGGGCGGTCGAATTCGGGACCTCCAGCCGCAGGCGCCCTTCGCGCAACTGAACAGGCCGGCAGCCGGCGGCGTATTCGCCGCAGACTTCACGCAACGCCCGCCGGACCAGATCGACCTGGCGTCCGCGCGCCAAACCGGCCCGGTAGGCGGGGTCGCCGAGGACTTCGGCGACGTGATCGCCCAGCCGGCGCGGGCCGGGATCGCCAGGGTCAAGCGACTCCGGGTCAGAGCGGCTTGACATCGCCGTCGGCCAGTGCGCATGGCTGGCAGCGCTCGACCAGGCTGTCGGGCACCAAGCCGCGGTCGGCGGCGGCCAGGAAGAGCTGTGCATCGGCGGGCAGGATTTCAGCCAGCTGGTTGCGATGGTGCGGATCGAGTTCAGAAAAAACTTCATCCAGCGATAGCACCGGGGTCTGGCCGATCTTTTCGGTCAACCAGTCCAACAGGGCCAATTTCACGCAGAGAACTGCGAGGCGCTGTTGTCCGCGCGAAGCGAACTGGGCCGCCAGGCGTCCGTCAACGTGGATCCGAAAGTCATCCCGGTGCGGCCCGATCAAGGTATTGCCGACCGCGATCTCGCGCTGCCGCGTCCGACGCAATGCCTCGGCCAGCGATCCCGGGGCAAGCTCGGCGAGCGCCGGTCGATACTCCAGGCTTACCGATTCGGGTCCGCGCGCCAATCGCGCAAAGTGCGACTGGGCCCGGGTCGACATTTGCTCCAGCCAGCCTGCCCGCGCCCGGACCAGCACTCCCCCGTGGGTATCCAGCAGATCGTCCCAGTAATCAAGCCGGTCGGGGTCCTTCCCTGGACCCAGGGCCAATTCGCGGAGCAGGGCGTTGCGTTGCCGGCGGGAGCGTTCAAAATCGCCCAGCGCGGCGACGTATTCGCCGTCCGCCTGGCCGATTGCCCAATTGGCGAATCGCCGGCGAGCGGCCGGTTGGCCGCCGACCAGCTCCAGGTCGCGGGGTTCGAACTGAACCAGCGGCAGCCGCCCGATCAGATCGCGGCGCGGGCGCATCCGGCCCTCGATCCAAGCCCGGCGCGACACCCGGCCGCCGTCGCCCGGGGCCACGACCATTTCCAGCAGCTGGGGCAACCGGTCACCGACCGCCACCCTAGCCCGAACCCGGGCGAAGTCGGCGCGCTCGCCTTCCTGGCTGATCCGGATCAATTCCAACCCGGCCGACGGGTTCGAACCGCGGCCGGCCGAGACCAGTCCTATCGCCTCCAGCAGATTCGATTTGCCCGCGCCGTTGGGGCCGATAAACAGGCAGCCTCCGGTGGGCGGCTCAAGGGCGAGCCGGTGGTAGTTGCGAAACCCGGTCAGGTCCAGCAGATGACAAAGAACCGGCGTCATCTAGGACCTCCCCCGCAGAACGATATGAGCGACCTGCGATGCCAGCAGGACCAGCGCGATAACCAACGCAAGCCCGAATAACACCAGCAGGCTCCATCCGATCTTGCCGAAAAAGGCCAGCAGGGCGGCCAGATAAACGATGGCCAGGGCCAGGGCGGCGATTGCATAGACGCGCCAGCCGAAACGGGGCAGATATTTGCTAAGCCGAGCCAATCGAATTCAATTACCCGCCGGCCGCGGCCAGATCGGCGCTGACCTGTTCGTAGCTTGCCTGCGGGTTGGCCTGAATCCTCGCCAGGCGGTAGAGATCGGCCGGGAAGTGCACCCTCTCGAACCTGGTGCTGACGGCAGATTCATAGCCCGCCGCCCGCACCAGGTCGGCGGCGGCCTGATCGTAGCCGCCGAACGGATAGGAGAAGTGATCGCCGCCGCCGATGGGCAGCAGAGCGTCGCGCGAGCTCACGACCTCGGCTTCGGCCGCGCCGCGGTCGCTGCGCAGAAGGCTCGGAATGTCGGCGTGGTTTAGGGTGTGGGACTGAACCGAAAACCCCCAGTTGCGCAGGCGCGCGAAAGCGCGGGCGCTCAGGTGCCCGGGCTCAAGTTGGTCGAATCCGGGCAGGACGAAGAACGTGGCCGGCAGGCGCAGGCGCAGCAAGACCGGTGCCGCATTGTGCAATTGGCTCGTGCGTCCATCATCGAAAGTTATGACCAGCGGATTGTCCGGCAGATCGGCCTTGCCTCGCAACGCCCTGACCAGTCGTTCGTATGGAACGACCGTGAAACCCTCGCCGACCAGGCCTTCCAGCTGGCTTGCGAACGCACCCGCATCGGGCACATCGTGGTAGTAGATGATCGGGGCGTCGATGCCCGCCGCGGGGTCGGCCGGTGCGCCCGGCGCCGGCAGCGGGTCGATTTGGCGTCGCAGTGATTGCGGCAGGCCCATGTACCGGCTCCCCAGCGGGTCGGCGACCACGTTTCCGCCGCCGGAGCCGCGCAGGACTGCCTTGGCGAACAACTGGCAGCGCGCCCCGGCGTGGTCAAACCCGGCCGCCAGCGGCGCGCCGAAGCGTTCGCGTCCTCCATGGGCGGCGAAGAATCCAGCCAGCTGCCGGTCGACCTCGCCTTCAGAGTCCGGGTCCGGCGGCGCCAGTCCGGCCGCTTGGACCTCCCCCGGCAGGGCCGCAGCGGACAGGAGCATCGTGCCCAGATCGGAAAGCCGAACCTGCCCGAACGGCCCCATCGCGGCGTCCGTGCAAAGTTCCAGGCGGGCGCCCGCAAAGCACTGCGTCAGCACCGAACCCTGGTAAGCGGGGGCCGATATCGGCGGTCCGACGCCATATCCGATCCGCGCCAGAAAAAGACCGAATTCGCCGGCCGCCCGGAACTCAGGGGCCCCGTCGGTCGCCGTCATCGCCTGCCCGGCAGCGGCCGCCGGGCCTATTGGACAATGTCGCCCTCCACCGGGTCGACGATCACGCCGCGCGACTGCATCCAGGCGATTCCGGCGTCTATGTTGTCCTCGTCGCCCTCTAGCGAGAGGACCATCCAGCCGATGTGCTCGCGTACGTCTGCGCGACGGATATTGGATACCAATTCGAAGTCGCGGGACACCAAATAGACGATCGGTTCGGTGATCAGTTCCTCGGGGAACGTCAATTTGAGGCGCACGCTAGCCATCTTCGACTCCCTAACCCGACACCGCGGGAGCTCGGGCAAATGCCGCTGTATGCCATTTTGATATGGACAGCGCCGATCGCCAAGCCAGACGCACCCTCGCGCCCTCCATAAAATGCGCGCAGCCAACACCAGCGGCCCGGGAGCGGCAATGGCAGATTCACGACCTAACATCCTCTGGTATTGCACCGATCAGCAGCGCTTCGACACGATTGCCGCGCTCGGCAACGAGCACGTCCACACCGACACCGTCGACGGCCTGGTCGGGCGGGGCGTGAGCTTTACCCGCACGTACTGCCAGAGCCCGATCTGCACCCCTTCGCGCGCCAGCTTCCTCACCGGTCAGCTCCCCTCAACCGTCCGCGCCAACGGCAACGGCATCGAGTTCATGCCCCAGGACTATCCGCTGGTTACCCAGCTGCTGGCCGACGCCGGTTACGACTGCGGCCTGGTCGGCAAGCTGCACATAGCCACCGCCGAGGCCGGGGTCGAACCGCGCGGGCGCGACGGCTACCGGTTCTTCGCCTATTCGCACGCGCCCCGTGACGACTGGGCCGAAGGCCACGCATACGTCGAGTGGCTGCGCGAGCGGGGGCAGGACCTGAAGACGCTGCTGGCCTCACCGGACAACGTGCCGGCCCGGTACCAGCAGACGACCTGGGCGACCGACGCCTGCATCGAGTTCATCGACCAGCCGCGCAACGGTCCCTGGCTGCTGAGCGTCAATCCCTACTATCCGCACCCGCCGTTCAACCCGCCGCGCGAGTACTTCGAGCGGTTCGATCCAGAGTCCCTGCCCGGACCGATTTTTGAGGACGGGGACCTGGAAATCCAGCGCCGGATCTCCGACGCGGGAGTCGACTTCCAGAATTACCCGGAGCACCCCGACAGCTTCGACGGCCGCAAGATCCAGGCCCAGTACTACGCCATGATCGAGCTGATCGACGACCAGTTGGCCCGACTGCTGAAGCACATCGAATCGGTCGGCCAGCTGGACAACACCCTGATCATCTTCACCTCCGATCACGGCGAATCGCTGGGCGACCACGGCCTGGTGGAGAAGGGCTGCCGGTTCATGGAGGGAATGGCGCGGGTGCCGCTGGTGATGTGCTGGCCGGGCCATTTTTGCCAGGGATTGCGGTCGGACGCCCTGGTCCAGCTGACCGACATCGCCCCTACCCTGCTGGAGATTGCGGGACTGGACATCCCCGAACGCATGAACGGGCGATCGCTGCTGCCGATCCTGACCGGCGACGCCGATCCGGAAGAATTCCGCGACTATGTGCGCTGCGAATTCCGCAACGCGATCCGGCTAGGCGACGGGACTCACGCGTCCATGATTGCCGACAAGCGCTGGAAGCTGGTGCTATACCACGGCAAGGACGGGCTTGGCGAACTGTACGACCTGGCCGCGGACCCGAACGAGCACCGCAATCTTTACTACGAGCCCGAAATTGCCGAAGTAATTAATCGCTACATGATCAAAATGTTTGACGACACCGTGTTCGAAACCGACTGGGGCCCGCGCCGCGTCGGGTGGATTTAAGCAAAGCGCCGCAAGCGGCCCGACCGGCGGCGGCTGGCCAAACAGGGAGATCAGGGACATGCACTACCCCAACATGCTGCGCATGCGTCAGGACCTGGTCACCGACCACATTCCCGACCTTGAGGGACACCTCAGCGGGCGCCTGAAGGCCGCCCTGGCCAAATCGGAACTGACCCCAAATGGCTCCGTTGCAATTGGGGTCGGTAGCCGCGGCGTTACTCCAATAGTCACCGTCGTCAAAACCCTGGTCCAGGGGTTGAAGGCGGCCGGACTCCGCCCGTTCGTCGTCCCGGCGATGGGCAGTCACGGCGGCGGGACCGCCGAGGGCCAGGCCTCGGTACTGGGCGAGTACGGCGTGACCGAGGACGCGGTCGGCGCACCGGTGCGGGCCACCATGGAGACCGTCCTGGTCGGCCACACCGATGACGGGGTCGAGGTCCACATGGACGCCAACGCCCACGCCGCCGATCACGTGATTCCGATCGGCCGAGTCAAGCTCCACACCGGCATGACCGGCCCGATCCAGAGCGGCCTGTGCAAGATCCTGTCCATTGGCCTGGGCAAGCGATTCGGCGCCGAACGCATCCACGAATCCGGCGTCAACCGGCAGGTGCCCAAGGCGGCCCAGGTAATGCTGGACACCGGCAAGATCCTTTGCGGGGTGGGGCTGGTCGAGAACCCGCTTGACGAGACCATTTACGCCGAGATGCCGACACCGGCCGAATACATCGCCACCGATCGCGACCTGCTCGCCAAGTCGATAGCCATATTCCCGGAACTCCCGACCGACCGCGCCCATCTGCTGATGGTCGATGAAATGGGTAAGAACATCTCCGGTTCGGGCATGGACTCGAACGTTATCGGGACCAAGGCTTTCCGGAACAGGGAGCGCGAGCGCAAGCAGTTCGAGTTCATCAGCGTGCATCGCCTGACCCAGGCGTCGCACGGCAACGCGGCCGGACTGGGGCAGGCGCAATTTACCACCCGCCAGCTGGTCGACGAGGTGGACTGGAACGACACCTACATCAACATGATCACCGCGATGGCGCCCGACTCGGGTTGTCCGATGGTCTTCGATTCCGACCGCGAATGCCTGGACGTGGGGTTTTCGATGGCCGGCCGCCGCGCCCGCGCCGACGGCGAGGACCTCAAGGTCATGCGGATCATCAACACGATGGAAATCGGGCACTTTTGGGCGTCCGAAGCCCTGGCCCAGGAGATCCAAGCTTCCGGCAAGGCCGAACTTGTCGGCCCGGCAGCCGGGTTCGCCTTCGGCGACGCCGGTGAAATGCTTGGCCTGAGAAACCTCTGACCAGAACCCCCTAGCCCGCCTCGCGGCCCACCATCAACGCCGAAACGGCCCAGCCGGCCGCGAACTGGCCCAGATACCGTCCCACAATCGGCGCGGGCGGGGCGGCGTTCGTCCTTTTCGGAGTCTCACTGACCGTCATCGGCCCGCTCCTGCAGCCGATCCGCGAGGAGTTTGCGACCAACAACGCCACCATCGGGCTGCTTTTCCTTTTTTCGTCCGCCGCGCACGTTGCGGGAACGATGGCCGGATCGTATTTTTCGGACCTCATCGGGCGGCGGCTGTTCGTCGTGGCCGGTCTGGTCACCCTGGCGCTCGGGTTCCTCTTTTCGGGGCTGGCGCCGAACATTCAGATCTTTCTGCTAAACGGCGTGTTTTTCGGGATCGGATACGGCATGCTCGACGGGCCCTGCAACGCCCTGCTGGTCGACATTTCCGGTCCCCGCTCGGCCCGGGTCCTGAACTTTGTGCACGGCGGATTCGGAGTCGGTGCGGTGATCGGACCGGTTTTCGCCGCGATCGTCTACAGTCAAACTGGCGACTGGCGACCGGTGTTCGTAGCGCTGGCGGTGGCCTGGCTCCTGCTGGCGATTCCGTTTGCCCTCGTGTCGGTCCCAAAGGAATTGCCGGCGCGGTCGGCGGGATGGCGAATACGCAGCGTGCTCGGGCTGCACCTGACGCTGATCATGGGGGTAATGTTCTGCGCGGTTGGGGTTGAGTTGATCTATCAGTCCTGGCTGCCCAGCTTCCTCGAATTGGAGCGCGGCTTCGAACGCACGATCGCGGCCGCATCGCTGACTGCGGTCTCGGTCGGACTGGTCCTCGGTCGGGCAGCGATGGGGCTCGTAGCCGGCCGCTGGGACCCATACCGGCTGCTGGCGGTCCTGATGGCGGGATGCGCCCTGGCGGCGTTGGCGGCAATGTTGGTTCAGAGTCCGGTGCTGGCGGTCGCCTTGTTCGGCCTGGCATCTCTGCTGGCGGCCGGGGGTTTTCCGACCGCGATCTCGCTGGGAACGGCCGAACTTAGGTCAAACGTGGGCAGCGCCACGGGCCTGATCGTGGCGTCGGCGGGAATCGCCGGGATGACTTTTCCGCCGATCTCGGGAGTGCTGGCCGAAAATGGGCAATTCGATCTGGTCATGCTCCTGCCGGCGCCGCTCGCCCTGCTCGGAGCGGGGCTGGTGCTGATTGCGCGAATGAACAGGCGCCAAGCGGGGCACTCGTGAACGACGAACTATCGCGATCGGTGCTGGCGGTCGACTTCGGCGGCACCCAAATCCGCGCCGCCCGAGTGATGCGCGACGGTTCGATCCTCGATGAAAACTACGGCCTGACCGGCGACGGGGAACCCGGCGAAGTGGTCGCCCGGATCATCGGCGTCGTCGCCCGGTCCTGGGAAGCGGCGGCGGCAGCAGGCGACAAACCCGCCGCGATTTCGATTGCCGCACCCGGCCCGATCGACTTCGCCAGGGGGGTGATCCTGAGCGCACCGAATATTGCCGGATTCGCCAACGTTCCCATCTGCGATTCGGTCAGCGAGCGGTTCGGGCTCCCGGTTTTTCTGCAAAACGACGCCAACGCGGCCGCCCTGGCCGAGCACGAGTTCGGGGCCGGTCGCGGGTTCGATCACATGGTCTACCTGACCATTTCGTCAGGGATCGGGGCGGGAATCATCTCGCACGGGCGCCTGTTGCAGGGCGCGACCGGCAATGCCGGTGAAGTCGGACAGATGACGGTGGACTTGAACGACCGCGTCTACCAATCGGGGTGTCTGGGCACGATGGAGGGCCAGGCTTCGGGCGACCACCTGGCAAAATACGCCGCGTCCCGGCTGGCGGCCGGCCAGCGGTCCTCGCTGACGAAGGTCGTGGCCGACGGCGGCGAGCTGGACGGTGAAGCGGTTGTCGCTGCGGCGCGCGACGGCGACCCGCTGGCGCTGGCGACCTGGCAGCGCGCGCTTGCCGGGCTCGGCGCCGGGACGGTCAGTTTCGTGCACGTCCTGAACCCCGAGATCATAGTCGTTGGCGGCGGGGTGGCCAACGCCGGCGAGATGCTGTTTGCGCCGCTGCGCGATTACGTCAGGCGCTGGACCTTACCCGGGTTTTCCGAACACCTGCAGATCGTTCCGGCCGCCCTGGGCAACCGGGTCGGGATTTTGGGCGCCGCTGTCTGGGGGTGGCGAAATCAGGCCGGGCAGGCCTGAGCGGTGCTGACGAGGCTGAGCCAATCGGACAGGACCTGCAGGTCAAAACCTTCGATCCAGGGTTGGACCAGGTAACGGTCGCTCCCGAAATACAGTGGCAGCAGTGGATGGTCGCCCACAACCTGGCGCTCGGCGGCCCGGAATAGGGCCAACCGGTCGGGACCAAATCCGAGGTCATCGGCCTCGGCGATCAGGGAGTCAACCGTATCCGAGCTGTACTCGAAATGATTGACCGGACTCTCGGACCCAAATAGTGCTGCGACGAAGTTCTCCGGGTCCAGGTAATCGGCGTACCAGCCCAGCGCGAAAAGCTGGAATTTGGGATCGGACGGTCCGTCCAGGGCGTCCAGGGTTTCGGCGAACGTCAGGGTCCGGAATTTGACATCGACGCCGAGGTTTCGCTTGAGGCTCTGGGCGATGGTCCACTCGAGCCAATCGACGTTCAGAGATCGCCCGACCAAAGTGAAGATTATCTCGGGCAGGTCCTCGGCGGACCCGTAGCTGGACTCGGCCAGCAGTTCGCGCGCCCGCTCCGGATCGTAGCCGGGAACCCCGGCCGATCCGGCCTCGTAACCAGGAATGCCCGGCGGGATTATTCCATCCGCCACCTGAATCGATCCGTCGTTCTGGAGCAGGACCAAGCGATCGACGTTGATCGCGTGTGCAAATGCGGCCCGGACCAGGGGATCGTCGAATGGGGGAGTTTCCGACCTGAATCCCAGGTAGGAGAGCGACACCGGCGGCGAGGCGGTCACGTGGGAGCTCAGCGGATGCGCCGGATCCGTCACCTGGATCAGCGTGGGGCCGGCAATGGGGATTGCGTCGAACCCACCGCGCTGATACGTGTCGAACGCCTGCTGCCCGCCCACCGGGTGAAATTCGGCCCGGATCAGTTCGGTCTCCGCGCCGCGATGGTGATTGCGGTTGCCGGTGACGATGATCGGATCGCCTTCGTCGGCGCGCGGATAGTCGACCAAAACGAAGGCGCCACTGGAATTGGGATTGAGCCACCAGCCGGTTTGCTCGACCTGATTGGCGTCGACGACGTAGCTGGCCGGATAGCTCAGTTTCTGCAGAAACGAGGATTTGGGTTGTTCGAGCTCAATCTGCACGGTCCGCCCATCGACCGCGCGAACACCCGGGAGGTCGGCGCGGAGGGCGGCGCGGAATTCTTTCGCTCCCAAAATGTCGCCGAGGTAGGTCTGCGCGGTGCTAGAGGCAACTTCCGGCGAGAGGGCGCGCCGGATGGAGAAAACCACGTCGTCGGCGTCGATCGGGACCCCGTCGGCAAAGGCGGTGTCCGGGCGCAGGGTGAAGGTGTAAATGCGCCGGTCTTCGGACTGTTCCCAATCGATGGCCAGATCACCCTCGATCGAACCATCGCTTGTGCCGCGGACCAGGCCCGAGTACAACAATCCAATGTAGAAATTCGAGGACGAACTGCGGGCGGTGGCCGGATCCAGGGTGATCGGGCGGCGCTGGGCCATCCGCAGGACATTGGGGGCCGGCGTACACACGGCCTGGGCGTCGGCAGACGATTCGTCGCCGAAAACGGGCGAAGCCGGCCAGGTCAGGGCGAGCAGCAGCGCCAGCAGCAATCCGATCGTGCTCCAGCGTGCGACCGGCGCCAATTGCTCGGTCATGTAGGAGGGTTCAGTGTCTTCCGCGGAACGGGACGCCAGAATTACCGGGCAGTCTGGTGAAAGCCGCCATGCAGATTCCGGCAACAAATTATCTTTTGGCGATCGACCAGGGCACCTCCGGCACCACCGTGTTGGCGGTGGACCGTGGCGGCAAGGTCCTCGACCGCGCCTACCGTCCGCTGGGGTCGCGGTTCCCCCGCGACGGATGGGTCGAGCAGAGCGCCGCAGAGATTTTCGAATCGGCCCTGGGGGCAGCCCGCGAACTGCTGGGCCGCCAGGGATCGCCGCCCGCCGGGATCGGCATAACCAACCAGCGCGAGACGACCCTTCTCTGGGACCGGGCCAGCTCCCGGCCGCTGGCTCCGGCCATCGTATGGCAGGACCGGCGGACCGCCGAAATCTGCCTGGAGCTCAAGCAGCGGGGCGCCGAGGCCATGGTCCAGGAGCGGACCGGGTTGGTCATCGATCCGTATTTTTCGGGGACCAAGCTAGCCTGGTTGTTCGATTCCGATCCGGACCTTGCGGCCAGGGCCCGCTCCGGCCGGGTGTGCTTCGGGACGGTGGATTCCTGGCTCATCTGGAAACTCACCGGCGGACGCGAGCACGTTATCGACGCGACCAATGCCGCGCGCACGATGCTGGCCCGCATCGATCCGCCGGGTTGGGATGACGATCTTCTGGATCTTTTGGGGGTGCCCCGTTCGATCCTGCCCCGGATCGTTCCCTCCTCGGGATGGAGCGCGCTTACCGACCGCGACGTGTTCGGCGCGGCGGTGCCTTTGGCCGGGATCGCCGGCGACCAGCACGCGGCGCTTTTCGGGCAAGCCTGTTTTGAGCCCGGGCAGGTCAAGACGACCTACGGCACCGGCTGTTTCGTGTTGCTGAATGCCGGGAGCCGTCCGCCCCGCTCGGAGAACAAACTCCTGTCCACCCTGGCCTGGCAGATCGGCGAAGAGACCACGTACGCGCTGGAGGGCTCAGTCTTCATGGGCGGGGCGACCGTGCAGTGGCTGCGCGACAACCTCGGCCTGATCGAAAACGCCGCCGAGTCCGAAACGGTTGCAGGCAGCGTTCCCGACAGCGGGGGAGCGATCCTGGTGCCCGCGTTCACCGGCCTGGGCGCGCCCGACTGGGACCCCGACGCGCGGGCCGCCATCCTGGGAATGACCCGCGACACGCGGTCCGCGCACATCGTCCGCGCCGGCCTGGAATCGATCGCCCTCCAGGTCTGCGACGTCCTCGCGGCAATGGGCGCCGATACCGGCTCGCCGATCGCCGAGATGCGGGTAGACGGTGGGGCCGCGGAGAACGACCTGCTGATGCAGATGCAGGCCGACTACAGCGGCATGGCGGTCATCCGGCCGGCGGTGACCGAGACGACCGGGCTAGGCGCAGCCCTGCTGGCCGGGTTAACGCTCGGCTGGTGGCCGGACCTGGCCGCTATCTCCGGGGTCTGGGAACGCCAGGCCACCTTCTACCCTGACCGGGACCTGGATCGCGTCGCGATGATGGCTAACTGGCGCCGCGCGGTGGAGCGGTCTATGGGCTGGGCACGCTAGCCGAGGGAACGGCGAGCGTTCGACACCGTCCCTCGTCAGATCAGTTGCCCAGCGCGGCCTCAAAGGGACCGGCGTCGGCAAACGGACCCAGCACCGCCAGCCGGAAATTGGCCGGGTCCAGCACCCGCTCGGCCACCCGCACGACGTCTTCGGAGGTGACCGCGTCGATCTGGGCCACGGCTTCCGACAACGGAAGCACCCGGTCGTAGAGCGCGGTCTGGCGACCGATCCAGGCCAGGACTCCGCGCGTGTCCTCGGTTCCCAGGATCAACCGGCCACGCACGAATTCGCGCGCCCGCTCGAGTTCGTCGGGGTCCAGCCCGCCCAGCGCCAGTCCGAGCTCGGACTTGATCGCCTCCAGGGCGCTGACCGCCTTGTCCGGGCTCACGCCGGCGTAAACCCCGAAATGACCCTGGTCCGAGGACGGGTGCCAGTACGCGTATACCGCGTAGGCCAGACCCATCTGTTCGCGGATGCGCTGGAAAAGACGTGAACTCATGCCCTGTCCGAGGGCGGCGTTCAGCAGGCTGAGCGCGAATCGGTCGGGGTCGTTCTGGGCCGGGGCCGGCATCGTCAGCAGCATGTTGGCCTGTTCGGTTGCGCGCTCCTCGACATGCAGCGCCTGCCCCGTCGCGCGCCCGTCGGAATATTCCCTTTGGGCCGGCGCCCGATCGCTCGCCCAGGACCCGAATTCGCGTTCGGCCATAGCCACCGCCTCGGCGTGGCTTGGTTTGCCGGCGATCGCGACCACCGTCGATCGCGGCTCGTACTGCTTGGAAATGAAGTCCAGCAGGTCGTCGCGCTCGATCGAATTGAGCGTTTCGCGACTCCCGATGATGTCGCGCCCCATCGGATGGTCGGGATAGGTGATCCGCTCCGAAAGCAGGTCCGTCATGGAATGCGGGTCATCGTAGTACATGTCGATCTCTTCGAGGATCACGCTGCGTTCGCGGTCCACGTCCTCGGCGGGGATCAGGTGTTCGGTCACCAGGGAGGAGATAACCGACGATCCCTTCTCAAAACGCGGGGCCGGGACCTTGCACCAGTAGGTGACCAGTTCCTTGCCGGTCGATGCGTTCAGAACTCCGCCGACCCCCTCGATCTGCTCGGAGATGGCGCGCGGCGTGGGCCAGCGGCGGGTCCCCTTGAAGACCAGGTGTTCGATGAAATGGGATATGCCGGCTTGGGCGCTGCTTTCGAAGCGTGATCCGGCGTTTATCAACACCGCGTAAGAGACAGCCTGGGTGTTGGGCATCGTCGCCGATACCACTCGCAGGCCGTTTTCGAGGGTGGTTGATTCGGCTTGATCGATCGGGTTGGCGGCGATTTCGAGCATGTTGGTCGGTTATGGCCTTGGCGTATTTCGGGCGGATTCTGCCGAAATTATCAGCCGCGCGGACCCCGCCGAAGACCGCAATTGGCGGCCGGCGACGCCGGGCTCTGCCCGGTCCGTGAATCAGACCCGGGCCGACCGAGTTGCAGCGACTTGGCCCGGTTCGCTCCCCAGCAGAATGTCTGGATTCGTGCCGGGCAATGGCAGGTTGCCACAATTCGCAGGTGCTCAATCGAACCACTGTCGCAGAACACACCTCCAGGGAGCTTGGCAATGGCCAGAACTATTTCCGTCGAAGAGGAGTTCCAGAGGCCGCCCGAAGAAGTCTGGTCGGCGCTCACGGATTGGAACAACGCCCACCGATGGATGCCCGGAATCGAAGCAATGACCGCCAATGGCGAGACTGCGACCGGCACGGAGCTGATTTTCCAGGCACGCGGGGCGCGGCGGACCAGCACCATCGTGAGCTGCGATCCCGGCCGGTCCATCGTGCTGCGTTCGATACAGGGCGGGGTAGTTGCGGACTACCGATACGAAATCCAGGAACTGGGAGGAGGCTCTTCCCGCGTTACCCTGGTCGCCGACTGTAGGTTTTCCGGACTTTTTTGGCGATTGGTCTCGCCACTGCTGCGAATCGCAATTCGATATTCCGACGGCAAGCAACTGCGCCTGTTAAAGGCCTTGGTCGAGCCCGGGTAGGCCCGCGAATAGGCGTCCGCCGGAATTCTCAACGCCCAAGGTTGCCTCCCCATCCGCGACCGTACCGCGGTCGAACGTCAGGTGGCCGTGCGGCGCAACATCGATCCGGGCGCGGCCCGTGCGATTCAATCCCGGGGATCTATTGCAATTTTTCAAGGTCGGTGGGACCCGCGCTTGGGGCCGGGGTACGGTAGGTGCGGGACGAAGCGGTCGAGTTGGCCGACCAATTTGGCGGCGGCGCCAAACCCTGTGGTTGGCCGGTGCGCGCGCGGAAGCTCGCCCGTCCGCTCCGGACCGATCTCCAGCGACCCGAAGCCGATTCCGGGAGAATCGGCAGATGTTACGCAGAATCCTCCCGATTGGGGATACGAGCCTGCGCCGGCCGGCGCGAATCACTTCCAATTTTCAAGGCGATTTGATTGCGCTGGCTGGGGACATGGTCGAGACCATGCGGGCCCACGACGGGGTGGGTTTGGCCGCGCCCCAGGTCGGCGTCCCCACGGCCTTGATCGTCATCGAGGTGCCCGAACCGGCCGATCCGGAATCGGAATCTACGCGCCTCTACATCCTGCGCGATGCGGTGATTGAAGGGTTGTCCGAATTCGAGCCGATGCGCGAGGGCTGTCTGTCGCT
Source organism: Chloroflexota bacterium (assembly GCA_009840625.1). Lineage (NCBI taxonomy): Bacteria > Bacillati > Chloroflexota > Chloroflexota bacterium. Next base: position 149,477 of record VXNJ01000009.1, read on the forward strand.
GCCCGGTTACTTCGGGTACCCGAACCGGGCCAAGCGGGCCCGTGTGCGGGCGCTGGACTTATATGGTCGGCCGATGCGGCTGGAAGCCGAGGGCCAGCTGGCCCAGGCCTTGCAGCACGAGATCGATCACCTGCGCGGGATCCTGTTCACCGATCGGGTCGGCTCGTTGCACTTGGTCCGGGCCGAAACCCATCCTGAGCCAGTGCCCGCCTAACGGCGTACCTCGCGTACGAGGTGGGCAAGTTCGGGCAGCAGAACGCCATCAAGCGCGGTCTTGACCGCGTTCGGCGACCCCGGAGTCACGACCACGATCCGGTCTTGTATGGAGCCCGCCAGGGCGCGGCTCAAGATGGCGGCGGTACCGATTTCGCCCCAACTGATCCGGCGGAAAGCCTCGCCGTAACCGGGCAGTTCCTTGTCCAGCCGAGCCTGCAGCGTTTCGACGGTCCGGTCGCGGGATGAGAGCCCGGTGCCGCCGAGCAGTATCAAGCAGGCCGATTCGCCGGACATGAACCGGTCGATCGTCGCGTTTATTGCAGCCGGTTCGTTCGCCACCAGGTCGCTGCGGCCGATTCCGTAGCCCGCGCTCTCGATCAGTTCCCGGGCAACCCGGCCGGAGACATCGGTGCGCGGAGTTCGGGAGTCCGAGACGACCACCACGTCGCAACTGATGGCCCCCAGCGCGCGGGCTTCGCGGCGGTGCTCGGTGGTGGAAGCTGACCCGGAAGGCTGCGCCGATTGAGCCACTAAAGGGCGTAGCCGCGCATGCAGTCCTTGATCTTGGCGATGATGGCTTCGGAAGCCGATCGCTCGCGCTGCCAGATATTGCGGCCGTAAATGAACCCGGTGGCCCCGGCCTGCATCGAAAGTTCGACCCGCTTCAGCAACTCCTCGTCCCCGACCCGCGATCCGCCGGACATGATCACCATCGAATTGGCGGCCGAGCTCAGGACCTGGCGCAGCGCGCTGCCCATGTCCGGCCAGACCTTCGAGTCGTACGGCGCGGGCGCGCCCTCGACCGGACCGACCGATCCGTCGGGGTTTTGGACCGGGTAATTGACCTTGATCACATCGGCGCCGAGCTCTGAGGCCACGCGGGCAGCGTAGTCGATCGCGTAGATGCTGTCGCGCCCGCCCTTGGCGTCGATGTGCTCGCCGCGCGGATATGCCCAGACCACCACCGGCAATCCGGCGCGATCGGCTTCCAGGCGAACCTGCGAGAAGTTCTCGAAGTCGGTCTCCTGCTGGGCGGACCCGAAGTAAAGCGTGTAGCCGATGGCGTCGGCACCAATCCGAACCGCGTCTTCGACCCGCGCCGTCAGCGGCGAACGCGGCGCGTTGGCGGGCGGAATCTCGCTCTTGCCGTTGAGCTTGAGGATCAACGGTACCGCGCCGGCGTAGCGGCCCACGTATTTGTTGGCCAGACCGAATTGGACGGCGATCGCCGAATAACCGGTATCGGCGGCCAGCGAAAAGACGTAGTCGGGGTCGAGACTGGCCGGATTGACGAAGAAATCCCGCGGCCCGTGCTCCATGCCCTGGTCGACCGGCAAGACCAGCAGGGTCGAGCCGCCGGGGCCGTGTTGATTGAGCATGCGGCCCAAGCGCACGCTCTTGCCGGCGCTAAGACCTAGATCTGCAAGTGTCGGTCGAGTCAATTGGGGCTCCGTTGCAAGGGACCGCAGAAATTATCGCGATCCCGGTCCGGCCGAGTCTCTAAACCGGCGGGTGGCGCAGCCCTTTCAGCGCGGACAGGTTCGCCGGCGGACACAGCGACGTGCCGAGCGGGTTGGTGCCGCTGCCGGGGCCGTGAAAGTCGCTGCCGCCGGTCGGAACCAGATCGAAGCGCTCCGCGTAGCCAAGCGCCCAGGCCCGTTCGGCGTCGGGAAAGCTGCCGTAGAAGACTTCCAGGCCGGCCAATCCCGCCTCGATCGCGGCCGGCAGCAGGCGGTCGAGTTCCAGCTTGCCGCCGTGGAAATCGTAGTAGGGGTGGGCGATCACCGCCAAGCCCCCGGCCGCCCGGATCAACTCGATCGCCTCCGGCACCAGCGTTCTCTCACCACTCACGTAAGCCGGCGCGTCGTTGCCAAGCCAGCGATCGAATACCCGGCCCCAGTCGTTTTCGTAGCCGGCCTCGATGACGGCGCGCGCTATGTGGGGGCGCCCGATCTGGGCGTCGCCGGCGATTTGGCGCACGCGGTCGAACGACACCGCGACTCCCAAGTCCCGCAGCCGCTGCACCATGGCCCGCGCGCGTCGGGTCCGGCTTTCGCGCTTGACCCGGTCCAGGCGCGCCATTTCCTCGGCCCGCGGGTCGCAGAAATAACCCAGCACATGGACCGTCTGCGGGCCTCCGGCCGCGGTCTTCCAGTGACACGACATCTCCACGCCGGCGATCACCTCGATCCCCATCCGTTCGCCCGCCGCCTGTGCGGCGGCGACCCCGGACATGGTGTCGTGGTCGGTGACGGCCAGGGTGGCGATCCCAGCCGCCCGGGCCGCGCGGACCAGCTCCTCCGGAGTGAACTCGCCATCGGAGGCGGTGGTATGGGCGTGAAGGTCGGCGCCCGGGGCAATCATTGCGACAGGCTCCCCCGCGTTTTCAAGGGGAACTCGCGGCGCGCTCGGCCGAACCGGTGGCGACCGGGCCCGAAGCCGGTTCGGGCTGGATCCAGGCCAAGTCGAAACGGTCGATGAATTCGTCGGCCAGGGCCGGGCCCCAGCTGCCGTGCTCGTAACCGCCGAGGCGGTATGAGCCGACTTGTTCCCAGGCGCTGATCAACGGGTCGACGATCTGCCATGACAGCTCGATCTCGTCCGAACGGATGAACAGTGAGGAATCGCCCGCGAGCGCGTCGACGACCAGCCGTTCGTAGGCATCGGGTATGGCCAGCTCGGGCGAGTGCTGGGCGTAGTCGAAGTTCATCTTTACCGGGGCCATCTGCATTTTCCCGGGCAGCCGCGTTTCGAAGCTCAGGTCCATGCCCTCGGCCGGTTGCAGGCGCAGGGTGAGCGCGTTGGGCCGCAGCTCCAGATCCTGGCCTGCGCGGTTGAACATCACGTGCGGCGGAGCGTTGAATTCGACCACTATCGTGGTCGAACGTTGCGGCAGCCCCTTGCCGGAGCGCAGGAAGAACGGCACCCCCTTCCAGCGCCAGTTCTCCACCTGCAGGCGGAGGGCGGCGAAGGTGGCGGTGTTGGAAGCCGGGTCGACGCGCTCGGTATCGCGGTAGCCGGTGTACTGGCCACGCACCGACTCGTCGAAGACCGCATCTCCGACGACCCGGCGCACGGCGCGCAGCACTTTGACTTTCTCGTTGCGCAGCGCGTCCGACTCGATCGTCGCGGGCGGCTCCATCGCCACCAGGGTCAGCAGTTGCAGCAGATGGTTCTGAAACATGTCGCGAAAGATCCCGGCGCTGTCGTAGTAGCCGCCGCGGGCGCCGATGCCCTCGTCCTCGGCGACGGTGATCTGGACCTGCCTGATGTAGTGGTTGTTCCAGAGCGGCTCGAAGATCCCGTTCGCGAATCTGAGCACCAGGATGTTCTGGACGGTGTCCTTGCCGAGGTAATGGTCGATGCGCAGGATCTGCTCTTCGGCGAACCGCGAATGCAGCAGCCGGTTGAGTTCGCGGGCCGATTCCAGGTCGCGCCCGAACGGCTTTTCCACGACCAGCCGGCTCTGCGGGTGCCGCGCTAGCTCTTCGACCTTGGCCAGGCCCCGGGCGACCGCGCCGAAGAAGCGCGGCGCGCAGGCCAGGTAGTAAAGGCGCGGCCCTTGCTCGGTTGATTCGGTCTCGTTGAGCAGGCCGGCTAAGCGCGCGTAGCCGTCGGTGTCGCCGAAATCAAGCCGCAGGTACTCGATCCCGGCGGCGAACTCGTCCCACTGAACTGCGCTCGTCCCGCCCGGACGCAGGCGGCGGCGCAGCTCGCCGAGATCGATGTCGGTGTGCGCGACCGCCAGAACTCGCAGTTGGCGCGCGATCTGGCCCGTCCGCCAACCTTCCAGCAGCGCCGGAATGAGCTTGCGACGGGTCAGATCGCCGGTCGCTCCGAAGATGACTACGGTGGTGACTACTGCTGCTGCTCCCGGGGGCGCACCGCGTGGCCGCCGAACTGTTGCCGCAGGGCGGCCAGCATTCGTTCCGAAAACGGCGACGGGTCGCGGGATCGAAATCGCCGCAGCAGGGCCAGGCTCAGGACCTCGGCCGGGCTGTCAAGGTCGATCGCCTCCTGGACAGTCCAACGCCCCTCCCCCGAATCGGCCACGTAGGCCTCCAGGCGCTCCAGGCGCGGGTCCTCTTCCAGGGCGCGGACCGCTAGGTCGAGCAGCCAGGACTGGATGACCGAACCGTAGCGCCAAATCTGTCCAACCTGGGCCAAGTCCAGGTCCATTTCCGCCTTCTTGGCCATGATCTCGAATCCTTCGGCCATGGCCTGCATCATGCCGTATTCGATGCCGTTGTGAATCATCTTCGTAAAGTGCCCGGCCCCGGCCGGACCGACCAGCCCGAGGCCGCGGTCAGGGCCGGGTGCTAAGGCCTGGAACAGCGGCTCGATGCGCTCGTAGACCCGGCGATCACCGCCGATCATGAGGCTGTAGCCGTTGGCCAGTCCCCAGACGCCGCCCGAGGTTCCGCAATCAAGGAACTCCAGGCCCTCGGCCGCCAACATCTCCGAGCGCCGCTGCGAGTCTTTGTAATTGGCGTTGCCGCCGTCGACGATCACGTCCCCCCGGTCCAGCAGCGGAATCAGCTGCATGATCATGTTTTCGGTGACGGCGCCGGCCGGAACCATCGTCCAGAGAACACGCCGTCCGGCCGGCTGTTCCAGCTTGCCGACCAGGTCCGGCAAGCTGGCGGCGCCGACCGCCCCTTTTGCAACCGCTTCGGCGACCGGGCCGGGGCTGCGGTTATAGGCCACGACGCGGTGCGAAGACCGCAGCCAGCGTTCGGTCATGTTCAGGCCCATGCGGCCCAGGCCGATTATTCCGATTTCCAAGCGTGACTCCTTGACTGCGGAATCTGGGTTCAATTCCCCGGCGGGCGGTCGGATCCGGCCAGTTGCCGGGCCAGCCCGTTCAGTCCCGCCACCGGATCGCCGCCCAGATCGATACCGGCAACGTTCAGGTCCAGCTCCGCCAGCCGCGCCAGGTCGCCGCCGGCTTGGGCGTGGGCGAGCGTTCCCAGCCCGTATTGGCTGTCGGCCACGGGTGGTTCAAGCGGAGGCCGGGCGGGGGCCAGGAAAAGAAAACTCCCGTTGCGCGGTCCGCCCTTGTGCAGCTGACCGGTGGAATGCAGGTAGCGCGGTCCATATGCCGACGTAACGGCAATCCCTAGTCGGCCGATTTCGCCGGCCAAACCGGCTACCGCCTGGTCGTAATCGGCGGTCTCGGGGTAGTAGGAGAGCAGCGCGGCGTACCCACCCTTCTGCAGACGATTTACCCACTGCCCGAAATCACCGGCCGGCAGCGCCGCCAATTCGCGGCCTTCGGCAAGGCCGGCGAGCAGGTTCGCGGTCTTGTCCTTGGCCGCCTGCACGTCCGGCTGATCGAAAGGGTTCATCTCCAGCAGCGCGCCGGCCAGCGCGACCGCGAACATCCAGACGAACATCTCCCCCGGTACCGCGCCAACGTTGGGGACCCCGCGGCGCTGCAGCGCGAACCCGCTACCCTCCAGCCGCTCGGCCAGGAGATCGGTCGCTTCGTTCTGGTCGCCTTCCAGGCGCAGGTAGCAGAAAAAGCGATCCGGTCCGTAGTGCTGCTCCGCCAGCAGCGGTTCGCCGCAGACCGGCACGATTCCGCGGCCGTTTTTACCCAGGCTTTCGGCGACCAGTTGTTCGATCCAGAGCCCCAGGCGCGCCAGCCGCGGCGAGAGAAGCAGGGTGAGTTTGTCGCCCCCGCCGCGGACCTGGCCGGCGAGCAGGGCGGCCAGCCGGGCACCCGGGTTGACGGCCAATTCCACGCCGGGCCCGCAGGCCCGGCGGCCCACTTCGCCAGCGGCGCTAAGCGACCGCAGGTCCTGCCCCAGCATCGCCGGGGCTATCAACCCGAAGGGGGTGAACGCCGAGTAGCGACCGCCCACCCGGGGGTCACCGGGAAGATACGTCGCCATGCCCTGAGAGGCGGCAAATTCCACCAGCGGGGATCCCGGATCGGAAATGGCGGCAAAGTGGGAAAGCGGGGATTCGATCCCGGCCCGCTCGAGCCAGTCCCGGAAGTGTTCCAACAGCGACCAGACCTCGGTCGTGGTCCCCGATTTTGAAGCGGTCAGGAAAAGCGTCCGCCGCGGCGGCAACTCGGCCTCGACGGCCGCGACCTGGTCAGGGACGGTGCTGTCAAGAACCCGGAAGCTGATCCCGGTGGCGGGCTCGTAAAGCGAGGCGAACACCGCGGCGGCCAATGAGCTGCCGCCCATGCCAAGGAGCACCGCGTGCGAAATACCCCGCTGTCGGGCCGAATCGTGCAGGTTGAGCAGGCCGTCGAGTCGGCCCAGACCGGCGGCCGGGTATTCGAGCCAACCGAGCGCGTCCAGGTCGCCCAGTCCCGGCCAGAGCGTTCGATCGCGCCGCCAGAGCCGCTCAACCGCGTCGGCTTCAGCCAGCGCGGCCAGCCCCTGCCGGGTCAGGTCATCCAAATGCGGGTCTCCGGGTCAGCCGGCCGGCGCCAGTTGGCGGGCCTTTTCGGCGACGACCGCCAGCAACGCATCGTAGGAATCGGCGAAGGACTTGACCCCGGCGGCGGTCAGTTGATCGGTAATCGCGTCCAGGTCAAGGCCGGCCGCGCGTGCCGCCGCGACAGTGTCCCTGGCCTGGGCGATCCCGGGTCCGAGCGTATCGGCCGCCTCGCCGTGGTCCAGCCAAGCCTCGAGGGTGGACCCGGGGAGCGTGTTTACGGTATCGGAACCGATTAGTTCGCGCACGTACAAGACGTCCGAGTATTCCGGGTTCTTGGTGCTGGTCGAAGCCCAAAGGCAGCGCTGCCGGCGAGCGCCGGCGCGTTCGAGCCAAGCAAACCGAAAACCCCCGAATATCTCCAGGTAGGCCGCATAGGCCAGGCGCGCGTTGGCGATGGCGATCCGCCCCTGAAGGTCGGGTCGTCCCAGCTCGCCAAGGGCCGCGTCGGCGGCCGAATCGACCCGCGAGACAAAGAACGAGGCGACCGAGGAAACCGCTCCGAGGTCACCGCCGGACGCGGCCCACTTTTCTAGGCCCTCCACGTACGCGCTGGCGATCTCGCGGTAGCGCGGCACCGCGAACAGCAGGGTAACGTTCACGTTTACGCCCTCGCCGATCAGGGTCCGGAAAGCGCCGACGCCGGCCGCCGTCCCGGGCACCTTGATCATCAGGTTGGGACGATCCACCTTGGCGAACAGACGTCTGGCGGCGGCCACCGAGGCCGCCTCGTCGTCGGCCAGCCGCGGTGGCAGTTCGTAGCTGACGAACCCGTCGGACCGCCCGCTGGCGGAGTAGACGTCGGCGAATAGGTCGCATGCGCGGGTTATGTCGGCCAGCGCCACTTCCTCGAAGACCGCCTCCGGCTCCAGTCCCTGTCCGCGGAGCGCGCTTATGTCGGCATCGTAGTCGCTCGAGGACGAGATCGCTTTTTCAAAAATGGTCGGATTGGAGGTCACGCCCCGGACCCCGGCGGCGATCAGTTCGGACAGCCGCCCCGAATCGAGCAGCTCACGCGAGATTTCATCCAGCCAGACGGCCTGGCCGTGTTGCAAGAGGTCGGCAATGGGGTTCTGGGTCATTTCCGTCGTTCCTTAGGCTGGCGGCGGATGGTAGACGCTCCAAGCACCGTCCGGTTGGGGCGATTTTCGACCACCGCGGCCGCCGGTTACCGCCCTCCGGCGCGTTCGATCGCGTCCACCTTGGACACGCGTCGCAGGAAGCGCTCCTGGGGGTCGAAACTGGCGCCCAAGAATGCCTCCACGATCTCCAGGGCCGGTTCCACGCCGATGACCCGCCCACCTAGGCAGAGCACGTTCATCCCGTCATGCTCGACGCCCTGGTGGGCCGAATAGCGGTCGTGGCAGGTTGCCGCGCGCACGCCGGCGTGCTTGGAGCAGGCTATCGAAGCCCCGACTCCCGAGCCGCAGATGACGATTCCGCGGTCGGCCGCGCCGGACTGGATCAGTTCCGATACGGCGACGCAGTAGTCGGGGAAGTCGTCGACGGGGTCGTACTCGGAGGCCCCGCAGTCGATCAAGTCATACGGCCGTTCGGCCAGCCAGGCGGCCACCACCTGCTTGAGTTCGAACCCGGCGTGATCGGCGCCGATTGCGACCTTCAACGCTCAACTCCTTGATTTGCTCAAACGCGTTCGCGTGATGCTCACGACATGAAAATCCCGCCGCAGATGTTCAGCGCCTGGCCGGTCATGTAATCGGAATCGGGCGATGCCAGGAAGCTGACTGCGGCTGCGACTTCGGATGGTTTCTGCATGCGGCCAAGCGGGATCTTTTCCAGTGATTGGCGGCGCACCTCGTCCACCGGGATTCCCAGCCGGTCGGATCGTTCGCCGGCCAGGTGGTCCCACATCGGGGAATCGACCATCCCCGGGCAGTAGGCGTTGCAGGTTATCCCGTGCGGGGCCAACTCGGTCGCGACCGCCCGCGTGATCCCCACCACCGCGAACTTGGACGCATGGTAGACCGATTGCAGCGGCGTCGTCCGCTTGCCGGAAATCGAGGCGGCGTTGATGATCTTGCCGTGGCCCTGCTTGATCATCTGCTTGGCGGCCTCGCGGTCGGTGAGGAACACTCCCCAGTTGTTGACCGAATTGATGCGGTCGAATTCGGCCCGGGTGGTCTCCACCAGCCAGGTGGTGGTGTGCAGCCCAGCATTGGCGATCACGACGTCGAGCTTGCCGAATTCGGACACTGTCTTCTCGACCATCGCCGCAACGTCGTCTTCCTCGGTAACGTCGCCGCCAATGGGGATCGCGCGGCGCCCGCGCGAACGGGCTAGGTCGCAGGCCCTTTCGGCCGCTTCCGGGTTGTAGTCGTTGACTACCAGGTCGGCGCCGTCGGCAGCCAGACGGTCGATGATTGCGTTGCCCAGCGCCCCGCCGCCGCCGGTAATCAGGATCGCTTTTCCGCTCAGATCGCGCATCGATTCGTTCCCCCGCCGGTCGCAGCCCGGCTGGATAAAGCCCTTGGGCAATTTTGACCGCCGGTAGCGGCTGGGGAATGCGACCGGCGACTCCTCCCGGCAATTAATCTAGTTACTTGGCGGCACCGGCCTCTCGCAGCCTTCGCCGCAATTGGCATTCGCGTTTGCAGCAGACCTCCAAGCCCGCTCCCGGCGGCCCCGCCGCGGCAGCGGCCAACGAAGGCGACGGCGATCCGCGCGACCAGCTGGTCCAAGACCGCCTGGAATACTCGGGTCGCGTGGGTCGCTTCCTTTACGGGTTGTTTCCGGCGGTGGCGATTCCGGCCTACATGGTCCTCTGGCAGGGCAACATCGCCACCATGCTGGCGTTCTGGATGCAATTTACCGCCGAGGGCTACTTCGTATACCTCCTGACCGGTTCCAATTCGATGCTGGCCATCGTGGGCATGGCCAGATCGCTGCCAATGGTCGTCGTGGCGCCGGTTCTGGGAACGCTTGCCGATCGCGTCGACCGCCTGAACATGCTGGTGGCGGCGCAGGCGGCCGGGGCGATCGTGGCCGCGGTGGTAGCGGCGTTGATCTTCCTGGACCTGATCGAGCCCTGGCACCTGGTCGTCGGAGCGCTGCTCGGCGGAGTGGCGATCGCCGCCAACTTCCCGGCCCGCCAGGCCCTGGTCATGTCGATCGTGGGGCGCAAATACATGATGAACGCGGTCGCCCTGCACACAACCAGCATCGGCGCCACGCGCATTCTGGGCCCGCCGGTCGCCGGGGCGGTCCTGGCTTTCGTCAGCGTCGCCTGGTGCTACGCGTCAACGGCGGTGCTGACCGCGCTGGCCGGCCTCTACATCCGCCGCATCAAGGCGCCGCCGGTCGAAATGCCCAATCGGCGCGTTTCATTCGTCCGCGACATCCTGGGCGGCTACCTTTACGTCCTGCGCAGCCCCCAACTGCGGCCGGTGGTGATAACCGGCGTCGTCATTTCGGTGCTGTTCTATTCGCATTACCAATTCATTCCGGCGATCGCCCGCGACGTGCTGCTCTCGCCCGAGGCCGGCCTGGCGATCCTCTCGGCCGCTTCCGGGGCCGGCGGCCTGATCGGAGCCCTGGTGGCTTCGCGGCTCGATCACATCCGCCGCAAGGGGTTGCTGCTGTTTGCCGGGTCGATGCTTTTCGGGGGGTCGATATTGGTCTTTGCCCAGACCGCCTGGCTGCTGCTGGCGGCTGCGATGCTCTTTCTGGCCGGACTGGGTTCAGGGCTGGCTCAGGCCACCAACGGCGCGCTCCTGCAGCTATTGGCCGAAGACCACTACCGGGGCCGCATGGGCGCGGTCCAGCTGGTGCTCTGGGGGCTGACCCCGATCGGTGCCATTCCGATGGGGATCCTGGGCGATGCGACCAGCTCCTCGTTTGCGGTCGGCCTGGCCGCGGCGGTCGGGCTGGGTCTGCTTTTGGTGCTCCTGGCGGCCGCCCCGCAGATTAGGCGCCTGCAGGTTTAACCGGCGCTCCGGGCCGGCGGCGCGACTATCCGATCGCCGAGGCCGGCGTCGGATCCAGCAGCGTCACCTTGATCCGGTCCCGGTCGAGCATCTCGGCGACTCTCAGCGAAATCTCGTCCTCCCATTCGGGAGTCTGGTAGACGGCCGCATACAACCGGGTGCGCTCGGACTCGTCGGCGAAGGTCCGGATCCAGACGTAGGTGTTTTCGTCCTCGGAGCCAACGAAGCTGCCGACGATCGTCATTCCCTTCGCGCGCTGGAAGGGAATGATCACTTCCTCCATGTAATCGACCCAGTTCTGGCGCTGCCCCGGAAGGGTCTTGTACTCGCGCAGTTCGACGACCATGCTGCCTCCCCGCCAAATCTCGCCGGACGGTCCCGGTCACCGCCGATGCGCCGAACCAAAACTGGCTTCCGGCGAAAACGCGGTCACGGCCAAAGTCTAGGGGCCGTTGCCGTGGGGCGGATAGGAGCCGGCCGGGCGAAGTTCGAGCGATCCCGCCGGCCGCGCAACCCCGCTCCTCAAATAAACTTCTAATGGCCGCGCTAGGTGGGGAGATAGCGGTGCCCTGCACCCGCAAACCGCTACAGCGGGACCGAATTCCCTTCCTCGGAATTCCGGCGGTCGATTCTGGTTCGCAACCGGCGCGACGAAGGTTGGGCCCCGTGCGACGGGAAACTCCGAACTCCGTCAGGTCTGGAAGGAAGCAGCGGTAAGGGGACCTTTCCGGGCGCCGCGGGATCACCTGGCCCGAGCGGCGGGGGCGGATCGTGGCGGCCAAATGGGTTACAACGAAGGGTGCGCGGCCATAAAGGCAAATGATCCGAGGTTTCGGCCACAAGTGGTCGCTGATTCGAGCCGGTAGATGTGCGCTTCCATACTGGCCGGGGATTCGCTGCGGGCGCTGTACAACAAATACCGGCCGCAGCGGTTCGCCGACGTCGCCGGACAGCGCCACGTCGTGCGGATCCTGCAGAACGCGCTGGTGCACAAGCGTGTATCGCACGCCTACCTTTTCTCAGGCGAGCGGGGCACCGGCAAGACCACGGTCGGCCGGATCCTGGCCAAGGCTCTCAACTGCCAGCGCGGCATCCAGCCCGAACCCTGCAACGACTGCGAACACTGTCGCAGCGTCGGCAACGAGTCCTTTCTGGATCTGATCGAGATTGACGCGGCCAGCCACACTTCGGTAAACGACATCCGCGACCTGCGCGAGAAGGTCCGCTACCGCCCGGCCTCGGGCCGTTACAAGGTCTACCTGATCGACGAGGTGCACCAGCTCTCGCGCTCGGCCTACAACGCGTTCTTGAAGACCCTGGAAGAACCCCCCGACCACGCGGTTTTCATCCTCGCGACCACCGATCCGCACCGTGTCCTGCCGACCGTGCGGTCCCGGTGCCAGCACCTGCGCTTCAAGCGCATAGACCACGCGCAGATGATCGGCCAACTGGAGCGCATCGTTGGACTCGAGGAAGCGATGGCCGACGACCAGGCGCTGGCGCTGATCGCCCGCAACGCCGAAGGCAGCCTGCGGGATGCGCTGGGCCTGCTGGAACAGGGCCTTGCCTACGCCGAAAACCGCCTGACCGAGCGCCAGATGCGCGAGCTTCTGGGCACGGCCGGTTACGAAGGCGTCAGCATCGTCGCGGCCGCGATCGCGCGCGGGTCGGTCGGCGACGCGATGACCGCCCTGGCCCAATCGATCGACGACGGGGCCGATCCGACCGCACTGCACCGCCAGCTGGTCGGATTTTTCCGCGCAGTCCTGATGCTCTTGACCAGCCGCAACGAGTCGATCCTGGGCCAGTACTCGGCCGACGAGCTGGCGGTCCTGCGCGAGGTCGCCAACAACTTCGCGCGGATCCGGCAACCCCTGGCAGTGGTGGAAGCGTTGACCGAACGCCCGCCGCTCACGGCGGCCCGGCCTCCGCAGCTAGACCTTGAATTGGCGATCGTGCAGGCGGCCCTGGCCACCGGCGCCGAGGACGCGCTCCAGCCGTTGCCGGCGGTCGAAGCGCCCACAGTAAAAACCGCCGCTCCCTCCTACCCGGCGCCAGCCGCAGAACCGGACCCGCAGGCCCGGCCAGAACCCGCGGGGGCGGCCGCCAACGCCCCGGCCGCCGGACTCGAGCCATCACCCAAACCATCGGTGGACCCCGGGACCGGGCCCGAGCCGGAACCGGAACCCGAGCCGGAGCCTGCTCCGCCCCCGGGAACCGGCGATTCGGATCTGCTGGAACGATTCGAAGCGGTGCGAGAACGGTTCATCGCCCTGGTCCGCGAATGGGACCCTACCGTACAGGGACAGTTTCTGGGCGCCCCGGCCCGGATGGAGGGTTCCGCGTTGGTGCTGGGGATCCGGCAGCAGTTCGCGCTCGACCGGCTCGACAGCCCGGCCAAGCGGGCCGGCCTGGAGCAGATCGCCCAGACCGCGCTCGGAGAACCGGTCGAGTTGCGGCTCGAGCATGTTCCGAGCGATTCGGGCGGCGAGGCGTACACTGCCAGAATCGCCAGGGCTGCCGGTGAATTGCTGGGCGCCCGCGAAATCAAAGACGTATGACTCGGACCTAATCCAATGAAAAGAGACGGACGATGCAGATGATGCGCAAGATGCAGCGCCAGATGGAGAAGATCCAACAGGAGCTGGAATCGACCCGGATCGAGACCAGCGCCGGCGGCGGGCTGGTCAAGGTCGTCATCAACGGCCAGCAGGATATCGAATCAATCAGCATCTCGCCGGATGCGGTCGATCCGGAGGACGTCGAACTTCTGGAGGACCTGGTGCTGGCCGCGGTCAACGATGCCGTCGGCGAATCGCGATCGGTGGCGGCACGCAAGATGAGCGCGCTGACCGGGGGCATGAAGATTCCCGGGCTTTCCATGTGAACCCGGCCGGTTCTCCCCTGGCGGGCGGGCCCGATGCTTGACGCACAACTTCCGGGGCCGCTGCGCGAGTTGATCGAACGATTCACCGCACTGCCCGGCGTCGGGGCCAAGACCGCGACCCGCTACGCGATGCACCTATTGCGTTCCCATCCGGGGACCGCCGCCGCGCTGGCGTCGGCAATCGGCAACCTGAGCGAGCAGGTGTTTGAGTGCTCGGTCTGCCGCAACTACGCCGATTCGCAGCGCTGCCGCTACTGCACCGATCCCGATCGCCAGGACCGCGTGCTATGCGTCGTCGAAGACCCGCTGGACCTGCTCGCCCTGGAGCAGTCCGGGAGCTACGAGGGTCGTTACTTCGTCCTGCACGGGGTGCTCTCGCCGATCGACGGGGTGGGTCCGGCCGACCTGCAAATCGGCCGGCTCAGGGATCTGGTCCGCGAGCGTTCGGTTTCCGAGGTCATCGTGGCGACCAACGCCTCGATCGAGGGCGACGCGACCGCCAGCGAAATAGCGCGCCAGCTGGAGGGCGACTCGTGCCGGGTCACGCGCCTGGCGCGCGGTCTGGCCACCGGCGGAGATATTGAATTCGTCGATGCCCGAACCCTGGCGATGGCCCTGGAAGCCCGGCGACCGGTTTAGCTACCGATCCGAGAAGGTGCGCTAGTCGCGCGACACCCACAGCGGATTTACCGGCCGGTTGCGGATCTTGGACACGGCCACGTAGAGGAGCGGCCCGGCAAAAGCGGCGATCCAGGGGAGCAGGACCTCCAGGAAGAAGTTCTGTCCCAGGAAATCGTGCACGGCCGAGTCCTCGACGATGAGCACGACCCCGATGCGGAAGATGACCGCCGCACCGATGTAAATGAGGATCGGGAAACGGCCGGTGAAGTGGGCGATCAGTCCCGACCCCACGAACAGCAGCGGGATCGACAACGCCAGGCCAAAAATCAACAGGCCGACGTTTCCGTGCGCCGCCCCGGCCACCGAGAGGATGTTGTCCAGGCTCATCACGACGTCGGCAAGCAGGATCAGGCCGATCGCCTGGCGGAACGATCCGGCCTTGCGGCCCCCGGAATGGTCGGACTTGTCCATCGTCAGCAGCCGCCAGCCCACCCAGAACAAGGCCAGCCCCCCGGCCGCGGCCAGGAACGGCAACGCCAACAGCTGGGTGGCGACCGCCGCCAGGCCGACCCGCAGCACCGTGGCCGTTCCGGCGCCGATAATGATCGCGTTGCGGCGCTCGCTGCCGCTCAGGCTGGACGCGACCACCCCGATCAGGATTGCGTTGTCGCCGGACAGGACCAGGTCGATGACGATGATTTGCAGGATGCTGCCGAGCAGCTCGCCATCGACGGATGGGGCGAAGGGCAAGGCTAAGGGACCTCGGAGTCTGGGGAAACGGTGCTGGGTTCGACCCGGCTCTGAGCCCGGCACTGCAAACCGGTCAGGGCACCGGCCGGTTGCCAAAATCGCAGGCCAGCCTCCCGCGAACGCTGGCTACGCCAGGTTGGGCCATTAGATGCTAGTAGACCGAGTATTCACCCTGGACACCTCATCGATCAAGGTGGGGCCGGGGGCGATATCCGAGATTGGCTTCGAGGCCGCGCGGCTGGGGATCCGCCGGGCGATGGTCATCACCGATCCGGTGGTGGCCCAGCTCGATTTCTTCAGCGATGCCATCGCCGGTCTCAAGTCAGGCGGGGTGGAGACGGAAGTCTTCGACGAGGTCGCGGTCGAACCCACCGACAGCTCCATGCAACACGCGGTCTCCGCGGCACAATCGGCCCACTGCGACGGATTCGTATCGATCGGGGGCGGTTCCAGCATGGACACCGCCAAGGTCGCCAATCTTTATTCCGTATTCCCGGCCGAATTCGACACCTACGTGAATCAGCCGATCGGCCGGGGCGCGCCGGTGCCCGGCCAATTGCGGCCGCACATCGCCGTCCCGACCACCGCCGGCACCGGTTCGGAGACAACCGGAGTGGCGATATTCGACTACGCCGAACTGAACGCCAAGACCGGGATCGCGCACCGTGCCCTGCGTCCGACGGTGGGCATCATCGACCCGGCCGCGACCGCAACGCTGCCGCCGATGGTTGCGGCGGCCTCCGGGTTGGACGTACTCTCGCACGCCCTCGAATCGCTCACCGCGATACCGTTCGGGCAGCGCGAGGCGCCGTCCGAACCGGGTATGCGGCCGGCCTACCAGGGCGCCAATCCGATTTCCGATATCTGGTCCACCGCCTCGATCGGCCTGGTCGGCTCCCACATCGTGACTGCGATCGAAGACCCTTCCGATTCCGGGGCCCGCCTGCAGATGATGCTGGCGGCCGCTTACGCCGGAATCGGCTTCGGCAACGCCGGAGTCCACCTTCCCCACGGAATGTCCTACCCGGTCTCGAGCATGGTCCGCAATTACCAGCCGTCAGGATATCCGCCCGGCAAGCCAATAATCCCGCACGGTATTTCGGTCGTGCTCAATTCGCCGGCGGTTTTCCGCTGGACCGCATCGGCCGACCCGTCCAGGCACCTGGAGGCGGCCCGCCTTATGGGAGCCGCCGTGGCCGGGGTTGACCACGCTGACGCCGGCGCGCTGCTGGCCGAAACCGTCATTGCCCTCATGCGACGGCTGGAATTGCCCAGCGGCCTGGCCGCGATTGGATTCGGGCCCGACGACATACCGGCGCTGGTCGAGGGCACCCTGCCGCAGCACCGTGTGACCAAGCTCTCGCCGCGGCCGGCCGGACGCGATGATCTGGCCGGATTGTTCAGCGACGCGATGAGTTACTGGTAGCCGCCGTGCCGCGGGCTCTTTTGACCGACACGTTCTGGGTGGGCACCCGGATCGAGGACGAGGTCCTGGGCGGGGCCGGCATCGAATACAAGATCGCCCCCAGCGGCGACGAGGCGACCCTGGTCGAAATGGCCCGCGACTGCGACGCGATCCTGACCGTTTTCGCCAAGACGACGGCGGCCGTCATTCGATCGCCCGCCGACCTGCGGGTCGTGGCCCGCTACGGGGTCGGCGTGGACAACATCGACGTGTCCGCCGCCACCGCGCGCGGCGTGCCGGTCACCTACATCCCCGACTACTGCACCGAGGAGGTCGCCGGGCACGCGCTGGCGTTGCTGCTGGGCCTGAACCGCGCCCTGCTAAAGACCCACCGCGGCCTTATCGAGGGAGGTTTCGGAGTCGGTCTGGCCAAGCCAGTCTGGCGCCTGTCAGGGCTGCGCCTGGGGATCGTCGGTTTCGGGCGTTGCGGCAGGCAGCTGGGCCGGATCTCGGCCGGATTGGGGATGGAGATCGTCGCCTGCGACCCGGGCTTCCCGACCGGCGCCGCCGACCCCGAGACCGGCGCCCGCTTCGTCTCCCTGGACGATATCATCGCAACCGCCGACATGATCAGCCTGCACGTACCGCTGCGACCCGATACTCACCATCTTTTCTCCGACGCCGAATTTGCGGCAATGAAAGACAGCGCTTATCTGGTCAACACCTCCCGGGGGCCGGTGGTAGACACCGTCGCCTTGGCCAGAGCGCTGGAGCAGGGCCGGATCGCCGGCGCGGGGCTGGATGTTTACGAAACCGAACCGCTAGAACCGGACCACCCGCTGCGGACGGCGCCGAACACGATCCTGACTTCGCACACCGCTTTCTACTCCGAGACCTCGCTGGAGGAAAACCGGCGGCGCGCCGCTCAGAGCGTGGTTGACGTCCTGGCCGGCCGAGAGCCCGACCACATCGCCAACCCCGACTTTGCCGAGGGCGGCAAGGGTCGCTCCCGCAGCTAGTAGATCCCCCGGAACATCTCCTGCAGCTCCTCGAAGGAGGCCTGGGCGGGACTCTGCAGCTGCAGGCGTTCGGAATCGGCGGTCAAACGCGCCATTTCGTCGATGTCGTCCATGCGCACGCCGTAGGCGCTCATCCGGGTCTCGATTTCCAGATCGTCGACCAGTTGCTCGACGACCCCAATCGCGGCATCGGCGCGGGCCGTGGTTGCGGCGATCTTGTCCGAGATCCCCAGCGGACCGGCCAACTCCGCCACCCGCTCGGGCACGGTTCGCGCGTAGAACTTGAATATCGGCACCAGGCAGATCGCGTTGGCTATGCCGTGCGGGACCTTGTAGCGGGCGCCGATGACGTGGGCGGCGGCGTGAATGATGGTCACGCCGGCATTTGCCAACGTATATCCGGCCAATAGCGCTCCCAGCATCTGGCCGCTGCGCGCCTCGATATCCGAGCCCGTCCGGTAGGCGCGCGGCAGGTTCTGGAGAATCAATCCCATCGCCTCGCGGGCGAACATCTTCGTTTGCACGGTGGCGTTGCTGGAGAGGTACGACTCGGTCGCGTGGCAGAACGCATCGATCCCCGAAGCGGCGGTCACCGCGGGCGGCAGACCCAGCGTCAGTTCGGGATCAACGATCGCCACGTCCGGGTAAATGTGCGGCGAAATAACCGGCACCTTGTTGGAGGAATCGTCCATCACTACCACCGCGTTGCCGGTCACCTCGGAGGCGGTGCCGGCGGTGGTCGGAATCGAAATGTTGGGTAAACCGGGACGGGTCACCTCGTTTACCCCGATCAGTTGCTCGACCCGCTTGCCGTTGGCGACCGCGCAACCGGCGATCTGCGCGGTGTCCATCGAACTGCCGCCGCCCAGGCCGATGACGACGTCGGCGCCGGAACCGGCGATTTCATCGGCAGTGGCGTTGATCAGCGACGCCGGCGGTTCCTGGGCCGGGTTTTCGCGCGTCTGGAAGGGGATTCCGGCCTCGGCGAGAAGCGATTCAACCCGGTCGACGATGCCGGCCTGGCGCAGTCCTTGGTCGGTGACGACGAAGGCCTTGCTTCCGCCAAGGTATCCGAATTCCTCGGCCAGCCGGCCAACCGCGCCGGCTTCGAAATCCACGATCTTGGTCGTCCTGAATACGGCAGGGTCTACGGCCATGAAAAATCCTCGGATCGCTGTCGTCCGTTGAGCGGACGGTTCTGTTGCTGGGGTAACCCCTGATATGTTCGCCGATTTTTTGGCCGGCGCCGGCTTTCGCCGACCGGCGGCACCGCCGCGCGACCCGATTCGAATCGGCGGCGGCGGGCGGGGCGAGAATATCCGCTGACTTTCCCTCTCGGCAGGCAGTACCCACTGAGAATCGCGATCCTCCCACGCCCGGCCGCCGCGCGGCTGCTGGTTGCCCTTCTGGCAGTGGCCGCCGTGATCGCGGTGAGTCCGGCTTTCGATGCGGCCCTGGGTCAGGATGAACAGCGCTGCGCGGCCACCGCGCTGGGCCAGCTTTCCGATCCGACCGCCGCGCTCGAGGCCAGCGGACGCTGGAGCACCGCCGACTGCGAGTCCGAACTGCGCCCCGGGAGCGAAGCCAGGCATTTCGAATTCGAAGTGGCGGCGGCCGGGCGCGTGCGCATCGAGCTGACCTCCGAATCGGCCGATCCCTATCTGTATCTCTTCGACTCCGACGGAAACCGCCTGGCCGACGACGATGACGGCGGTCAGCTGCTGAATGCCCGCATCGAACGCGAACTCGAGCCGGGCACATATCAAATCGAAGCCACAACGGTCGGCGGACGCGCCCGCGGGGCGGCTTCCTTCGCATTGACGATTGGGTTCGTCGAGGGTTGCGAGATCATCCCTCTGGGTACTTTGCAGCCGGGAACCGACCTCGCCGCCTCCGGGACCTGGTCGCACCAGACGTGCGGCTCCAGGATCGTCGTCGCCCACCCGGCTCGCAACTACCTATTCCAAATTCCGGAGCCAGGTCGCGTCCGCGTCGACCTCACGTCGACGAACGGCGACCCGGTTCTGTCGATGGCCACTCCCGAAGGGGCCGTGATCGGCGCGAATGACGACGGCGGGATAGGCAACAACGCGCGCATCGAGAAATTCCTGCCGGCCGGCGCGTACATCGTCGAGGCAACGACCTACAGCCGTGGGGGTCTGCAACCGCTGGCGGCCGACTTCGAGCTATTCATCCGACTGATCGACGAGCTGGACCGGCAGCTGATGCCCGCTCCGAAAGTCGAAGCCCTGGTGGTCCCGGACCGGGTAATCGCCGGCGAACCATTCACGGTGCACTACCGCGTGGGTAACGTCGGCGGTGGCGATTTGCACGAAGTCGCCCCGATCGTCCAGGTCCAAGGCTACGGGCCCGGCAGCACCGGGGGCTTCATCCGGCAGTGGTTCTACAACCTGGCGGTGACGGAATCTGCTTGGAGCGCGGGCTCCTCGTACCACACCGGCGACGTCACGGCCAGCGGTTCCAGCGAAACCCTTGCGGGGGTGGCGGCCCAGGAAATGACCCTTAATCGACCCGGCCGGTCCTGGGTGCTTGTCGCGCTTTTCGTCCTCGATGAGGAAAGACGTGGCGTCAGTTACCACAGCGTCTGGAAGCACATCGACGTCATCGACGGGGCCACGTTCGGACCCCTGCGCGTACGCGTCGACGACTCAACCTTCGAGGTGACCGCGCAATCGGATGCCGACGGCGAAGTCACCCGGACGGTCACCGACCTGGCCGACCGCGAAGCCGCGGTCGGAATTCTGCAGCGCAGACAGGCAGTATTTGCCGCCGGGGTGCGGAGCGTGCTGTTAGGCGGCATCTTCGACCGGCCCGCAGTTTCACGGTTGGAGGAACTTCGAACCGGCACGGTTCCGGTTCCGGGAGACCCGGATTTCCCCACCGGCCCGACGCCCGATTCGGTCCGCGCCGCATTGGCACGTGACTACCTGATGTCGGTGACCGAATCCGGCCTCGCCGGATCGCACTCCGCGGGGCTGCTCATAGATCCGGCGCGAGTCGAGGGCCTGGTGCTGGTAAGCGCGCAAAATGCGTCGCGAAAATACGCGGCCCTTGCCTCGAGCTGGCGAAATCTCCAGTCAAGGCTGGCCGGAGGCGCGGCAATCTCCTACGCGGAAGCGCTCGCCCTGCTTTCCCAACTGAGGTACGCCGAGAGCGTGCTGGCGCCCCTGATCGACGCCGGCGAACTGGTTCGGTCAGCCCGCACTGACGATGAAGGTTGGGACGGCGCGGTGGCGGAGCAGTTGTCCGAATTCGCACGCGAAGCGACGTGTTTTGGATCCGTTCGCGGCCTGGCGGGAATGCTGGCCCTGGCCGACGGGGCGGATCCGGCGGCGGCTCTGGATCTTGACGCCGAACTGCGGCTCGCGTTGCCGCTGTTCGGGTATTTGGTCGACAACGCCCAGTGCGCGATCGCGGAAATCGACGACGAAAATGACCAGCTCTTGAGTACGCTGGGCATCTCGCCATTCCAGGCACTCCAATTGCCCGGGTACCGGTTCGTATCCACCGCTCCGGCTGATGAACCCGATCCGCACCGCCTGCGCATCCTCGTCCGCGTGCATGAAGACGGTCGCGTCGAGCACGCGGTAGAGCTGGCCAACGGCCGCCGAATCCTCCCGCAACGAAGGTTCCTGGAAGCGGATTCGCAACCCGGCGCCCAACACTCAAGCAGTGCAGTCCAGCTCTTTGGCCAGTCGATCGGCGTGATCCGTTCAATCCGCGACGCGGAAGGCCGGATCCTGCTGTCATTCCTTGCGTCCGATGGTGCGCACATCGAACCACGGGCGAGGATCCTGCCGGCCGACGCATCTGTCGGCGTCTGGTTGCGGACGAGCCAAATCGAAGTGCCGCCGGCCACGCCTACCCTGGCGGCGATCGGATAGCGATTTGACCAGTGCCTAGCCGATTGAAGGGTCCGAACTCTCCCTGGAAGCCAACCAATGTCTGAACCAATTGAATTGATCGTCGACAGCGACTGCGGCGTCGATGACGCCGTAGCGCTCTGGTACGCGTTGACCACGCCGCAGTTCGACGTCGCGCTGATCTGCAGCGTTCACGGCAATGTCGGCGAACCGGCGGTGGCCCGCAACATTGCCCGGGTTCTGGGCGCCGCCGATCGGTCCGATGTGCCACTTGCGTTGGGCGCGGCCGACGCCCTGGCCGGTTCGCCGGTTCCGGCACGGGCCAGCTACGTGCACGGCGACGACGGGCTCGGCGATGCTGAGCTTCCCGATCACGAAATCGACCCACATCCCCTGCCGGCCGACCAGGCGATCGTCGACCTATGCCGTCGCAATCCCGGGAAGTACACCCTGGCGGCCCTCGGCCCGGCCACCAACATCGCCCGCGCGCTGCGCCTCGAACCTGGACTGCCGGGGCTGCTGAAGGAGTTCATATATATGGGCGGCACCTTCAACCTGCCCGGGAACGTTTCGCCGGTGGCCAGCTTCAACGTGGCCGGCGACCCTCTGGCGGCCAAGGAAATGGTCAACGCCAACTGGCCCAGTCCGCCACGGATGCTCACTTTTGACGTGATGAAAAACACCACCTTCGGCGAGGCCGAGGTGAGCCTGCTCAACGAAGGCCGAACCGCGGCGGCCCGATTCCTGCGTGAGCCGCTGACCCACTACCACGCGGTAACCGCGAAAGCCAATGCCGGCGGCCGCATGGTCTGTCCGGACATGCTGACGATGGTCTGGCTGTCCGACCGCGACGCGGTCGACTCGGGCCTGTATCCGCTTGACGTGGACGCCGGCCGGGACGCGGCCTGGGGGATGACCGTGGTCGATCTGCGGTCCCAGGCCCTGTTGGACGACGCGATGCGGCGCTCGGTTGATCCGGCGGTGACTCCGACCGCGGTCTGGGAGATATCGCGTTCGGCCGACGAGGGTGCTTTCAGGGCCGCATTCGCATCGCTGCTGGGCGGCTGATTCGACCGCTTCCGGGTGGTTGGATTACAATCTACAGCTAACTTTGCCAAAGCCCGTCCTTGGACGCGGTATCGCTTGATGCCGAAACCAGGCTGAGGCAGCACCTTTTACAAGTCAATATGTGCAAAACTTCAGTTTTGCCGACCCGAGGAATCCAATAGATCCCAAGATATTAAGGGCGATTGGTGGATGCCTTGGCACTAGGAGCCGAAGAAGGGCGTGGCAGACTACGAAATGCTGCGGTGAGCTGTGAGCGAGCTTTGACCCGCAGATGCCCGAATGGGGAAACCTGGCAGGCGGAAACGCCTGTCGGCCTGTTCTGAAGGATTTCCAAAGTAGGAGCAGGTAGGCAAGCGGGGGAATTGAATCATCTAAGTACCCCGAGGAAAAGAAAGCAATAGCGAATCCCTCAGTAGTGGCGAGCGAAAGGGGATCAGCCCAAACCGCGTTCATGTATGAAGGTGCAGGCCGTTGTGCGCGCGGGGTTGCAGGATCGAACCGGTCCCCCTGCAGGGACCAAGGAAGTTACAAAGACGCAGGTTAGCCGAAGGCGGCTGGAAAGCCCCGCCAGAGACGGTGATAGCCCGGTAGGCGAAAGCCCGCGACCTTCCGTTCTAAATCCTGAGTACCACGGGACACGTGAAACCCTGTGGGAACCTGGGAGGACCATCTTCCAAGGCTAATTACTCCTGGTGACCGATAGCGAACGAGTATCGTGAGAGAAAGGTGAAAAGTACCCCGGGAGGGGAGTGAAATAGAACCTGAAACTGATCGCTTACAAACAGTCAGAGCGCTATGGCGACTTGGGCCAAGCGCGGGTGGTTGAACGCGGGGACTGCTTCGGCAGGAATCGCGGGACACCGCCGGCGCCTAAGCCCGTAAACGGTCGCAACGCGTGATGGCGTGCCTATCGAAGAATGAGCCGGCGAGTTAACTGTTGTGGCGAGGTTAAGAATCTCTGGTTCGGAGCCGGAGCGAAAGCGAGTCTTAATAGGGCGAATAGTCACAGCGGTTAGACCCGAAACCAGGTGATCTAACCATGGCCAGAAGGAAGCGGAAGTAACATTTCGTGGACGTTCGAACGCACCAAAGCTGCAAATTTGGGCGATGAGCTGTGGTTAGGGGTGAAACGCCAATCGAACCTGGATATAGCTGGTTCTCCCCGAAATAGTTTTAGGGCTAGCGTCCGGATCTTGAGTCTGCTGGGGGTAGAGCACTGACTGGGCTAGGGGGCTCACGCTTACCAACCCCTATCAAACTCCGAATACCAGCAGATATACCGGGCAGTCAGACAGTGGGGGCTAACCTCCATTGTCGAAAGGGAAACAACCCAGACCGCCAGCTAAGGCCCCTAAATCTCGACTAAGTGGAAAACGATGTGAGATTGCTGAGACAGCCAGGATGTTGGCTTGGAAGCAGCCACCATTGAAAGAGTGCGTAACTGCTCACTGGTCAAGCGATCTTGCGCGGAAAATGTAACGGGGCTCAAGTCGAGTGCCGAAGCTGCGGGAGCCGCCGCAAGGCGGACGGTAGGGGAGCGTTCCACGGGCAGAGAAGGTCGAGCGAGAGCACGGCTGGAGCGCGTGGAAGTGAGAATGCCGGCATGAGTAGCGAAATGCGAGTGAAAAACTCGCACACCGTATGCCCAAGGTTTCCTGAGGAAGGTTAATCCGCTCAGGGTTAGTCGGGCCTAAGTCGAGGCCGACAGGCGTAGACGATGGACAACTGGTTCACATTCCAGTACCACCTCGGGTTCTATGGACATTGGAGGGACCCAGCGGGGTAGGTCGAGCGCGTTGACGGAATGCGCGTCTAAGCACGTAGGTTGGTCGCATAGGTAAATCCGTGCGACTGGAAATCCGAGATGCGATGGGGAGGACCTGCTTCGGCAGGACCGACTCGATTGAGCCCGGCTGGCAAGAAAAGCTTCGTGTCCGAACCCAGGTGCCCGTACCGCAAACCGACACAGGTGGGCGGGGGTAAGTGCCCCAAGGTGATCGGGATACCCTCTGCTAAGGAACTCGGCAAATTGACCCCGTAACTTCGGGAGATGGGGTGCCCCTTTTGGTGAACGGCCCACGCGGCCGGGAGCTTGAGGGGGTCGCAGTGCACAGGCCCAGGCGACTGTTTAACAAAAACACAGGTCTCTGCTAAACCGCAAGGTGATGTATAGGGGCTGACTCCTGCCCAGTGCCAGAAGGTTAAGGGGAGAGGTGTAAAAGCTTTGAACCGAAGCCCTGGTGAACGGCGGCCGTAACTCTAACGGTCCTAAGGTTGCAGAATCGCTAGCCTTAGAGAAACCGAACTATATGCGGGAAAGCCCTCCAAAACCGATCGGTACTCGCCGGTCTTGATCTTTGAATCAGGACTCGGCAGTAAAAATCCGACGGACATGGGGGTAATCCGCAGGGAAGACCCGGCTAAAACCGGGAACCCTCAGAGACCAAACGTTCGGAACTGACATATGAATCTGAATGCGGCGTGGGTCACGGGTTTTGTGGACGGTGAAGGCTGCTTCCACATCGGCATCAGCCGACATGGGGAGATGAGCACCGGATACCAGGTGCTGCCGGAATTCACCGTCGTCCAACATGCCCGCGACGTCAAGGTACTCCACGGCCTCAAAAGCTATTTCGGTTGCGGAGTGGTTCGCAAGAACCACGGCGATCGAATGGCTTATAGAGTGAGGAAACGAGAGCACCTTTTGGAGCGCATTGTTCCCTTTTTCATGAAACATCCGCTAAAGACGCAGAAGCGACTGGAATTTCTCAAATTCCGGAAAGTGCTGCTGAGGATGGAGAAAGACGAGCATTTGACGCAGGAAGGTTTGACGGCCATCCGCGCGATCGCCGCGCAGATGAACCGCAGTCGGTTAAGAGAGAGTCCAGCCTACCTGGAAACAGGTGGGAGCGACTGAGCGAAATTCCTTGTCGGGTAAGTTCCGACCCGCACGAATGGAGCAACGATCTGGGCACTGTCTCGGCAGGGGACCCGGCGAAATTGAAGTGCCCGTGAAGATGCGGGCTACCCGCAACAGGACAAAAAGACCCCGGGAGCTTTACTACATCTTGGGACTGATCCTGGGGCGTATCTGTGTAGGATAGGTGGGAGACTGTGAAGCCGGGACGCTAGTTTCGGTGGAGTCAATGGTGAAATACCACCCTGGTGCGTTCTAAGGTCTAACCCGCGGCCGTTATCCGGCGTGGAGACAATCTCAGGTGGGTAGTTTGACTGGGGCGGTCGCCTCCCAAAATGTAACGGAGGCGCCCAAAGGTTCCCTCAGGTTGGATGGAAATCAACCGTAGAGCGCAAAGGTATAAGGGAGCTTGACTGCGAGACATACACGTCGAGCAGAGACGAAAGTCGGGCTTAGCGACCCTGCAGTTCCGAATGGAAGGGCTGCAGCTAACGGCTATAAGTTACCCCGGGGATAACAGGCTAATAGCGCCCAATAGTCCACATAGACGGCGCTGTTTGGCACCTCGATGTCGGCTCGTCGCATCCTGGGGCTGTAGCAGGTCCCAAGGGTTGGTCTGTTCGCCCATTAAAGCGGCACGCGAGCTGGGTTCAGAACGTCGTGAGACAGT
>VXNJ01000011.1:0-38388 GCA_009840625.1 Chloroflexota bacterium
CCCGGGTGGCCTAAAGCTCGTGGCTACGCCGGACTAAAGGTCGTGGCGATCGACACAGATCGCAACCCAGATAGTCTCTGGATAGGCGCCCAATCGACGACGTCGACAGGAATGGGCGAACATCTACTGGCGTAGCGGTAAGTTGGTGGACTGTATATAGATTCTGGGCTCGATGCCCAAGTCGCCGGGTCAGAACTCTCGTCAAGAGGATCGAAGCTTGCCGGATTAGGTGGGGTGGTCTGGTCGGACTTGCAGTTCGGGCAAGAGCGAATACTTTTTCGTCGACGTTCCTCTTGAAACCGAATTCGCACGCATACCAGGCTGGGAAAATGTCGATCAGTCCCAACCGGGTACAGACCTCTGCAACCCAAATCGCCCAATCCCGAGTGAACCTCTTTTGAATCTGTGCCTCAATCTCGCGTTGCTCGTTTGAATTCCATGATTTTGTAAATCCACCGGCAATCGCCTCCTAAGGGCCAGAAACGTAGGGCACTTTCGATAATCTGATTTATGTCTAATAAAATCCGAATGCGGGCGCAGCCAACGTACGACTAGCTGCAATTGATCTGGACCCGAGCCAATTGCTTGATGAGATACAAATCCAGGGCTTGAAGAGCTTCGATGATGCACGTGTTGCTTTACGACGCATCAATCTTTTAATCGGCGCAAACGGTTCCGGTAAATCGAATTTGCTCACCGCATTTCGATTACTTCAATTGCTCGGACAGGATCCTGATCAGGCCCGATTGCAGAAAATGATCGCAATCGCCGGTGGTGCAGAACAATTCCTTCACTTGGGGTCCAAAAGGACGCCATCACTTTCCTTAGGTGTTTCGTTCGACAAGGGAGACTCTAATCTCTACGCCGAGCTAACCCGCGACCACGCCGATCGCCTCCTGCTTACCGGTGCCTGGAGCCACCCGCCAGTCAGTAACGCTTTTGGAGAAAAAGAACCGCTTTACCGTGATCCTGAGGGAATTCAAGTTGTTCCCGATCGACTCCGAAAACTGACGGGTGACTGGCGCGTGTATCACTTTCGTGACACCAGCCCGGAATCACCACTCAGACGAACGCAAGATTTGCATGACAATCGGTGCCTGCGTCCAGATGGATCCAATCTTGCACCGCTCTTGTACCGTATGCGCAATCTCCACAAAAAGAGTTACGCATCAATTCGAAGAGCGGTAAAGTCGTTCGCGCCATTCTTTGACGATTTTGAACTCGAACCAACCGCGTTGAACCAAGGGAAGATCCGGCTTGAATGGCGCCAACTAGGGTCAGAATCGTATTTTGATGCCGCTTCTCTTTCGGATGGCACCCTCCGCTTCATCGCCCTCTCCACACTGCTTCTGCAACCACGGGAGCTACGGCCATCATTGTTGCTGATTGACGAACCCGAGCTCGGGATGCACCCCTCAGCCATTTCCTTGCTCGCAGCTCTCTTGAAAAAAGCCGCCAACCATTCACAAATCGTAGTGGCGACCCAATCTGCGAAGTTGCTTGATTTTTTCGAGCCCGAAGACGTAATAGTCGCCGATCGTGAATTCGAAGCTACCAAATTGAGGAGATTGGATAGCGCGGCATTGAATGATTGGCTAGAAGAATACAGTCTTGGTGAGCTCTGGGAGAAAAACGAATTTGGTGGTCGACCAGGCAATGAAAAGCTCCAACATGCTGGGAATCACTAATTCGTCTGCTCGTACATGTCGAAGGAGAAACTGAGGAAGAATTCATCAATGCGGTGCTTGGCCCGCACCTATATGAATTGGGGTATTGGTCAGTAAAGGCCCGCTTGATAGGGAATGCGCGAATCAGGGCGCGGCGTGGCGGAATTCGGGGTTGGCAAGTGGTCAGAAACGACTTAGTGCGACACCTGCGTCAAGATTCCAATTGCTACGCCGCTTTGATGGTGGATTACTACCGCCTTCCACAATCAGGTGGACGCTCGTGGCCGGGGCGTGCCGATTCGGTTGAAGCCCCGATGGAAAGTCGGGCGGGTCACGTTGAAACGGCATTGCGTCGAGATTTGTTAGACCTGCCAGACGGAGATTCGCTACAACGCCGTTTCGTTCCTTGCGTCGTTTTGCACGAATTCGAAGCTCTGCTTTTCAGCGATTGCGATCGACTCGCAACCGCAATCGGAAGACCCGACTTGAGCGAACCATTTCAAACTATCCGACGCGGGTTTGATTCGCCAGAAGCGATCGACGACTCTCCATTGACTGCCCCTTCGAAACGAATCGCAAAACTGAACCCGGAGTACCAGAAACGAATAGACGGAATCAACGCTGCTCGATCCATAGGGCTTGCGAGGATCTGCGAAGAGTGCCCGAGCTTTTCAAGCTGGATCAACCGGCTGGAATCACTTTTGCAGATCAACTGAAGTCACTATGAGCATTGGGAATTGAGCGGATTTGGAGGGCAGATCCGGACATGGCGAGTTCCCAATTTCAAAACTCAAATAGTCCCCAGAATTGCCGGAAACCAAATTCTCAGTGTTGGAGTTGGCCAAAACCTTGGACCGCGCCAGACTGCGGATTTAACTTTTCTAGGGCATCCACGAATTCGCCATCCACGACGAGCGCGTCCGAATCTATCAGTGAACTCAAGTAGTCCACTGCCGTTTTAATCTCGTGGTCAATCTCAAGCCGGTTGGATGAAAGTTGGCGCAATCGATTTTGCGCGCGATGGAATCGCAGGAATTGATTCTGGCCAAATACATCAATTTGTTGTTCGATAACGCGATCGAGCACTTGGCCGGCTTCGAAAATGGTGACGTTCAGCAGCATCGCTTCCTTTGCAGAAAGGTCCAATCTGCCTACAGGGGTTTTCTTGAAGAAGTACTGGTGTAAATTTTTGCGCTCATTTCGTGGCAAGTAGCCACAAAGTAGTTCAATGATTCGACTGCTGGTGCCTGGATTCCACTCTGGCCTGCCAATTTGGCGCTCCAATTCCAAGCAGATTTGCACTACTTCTTCGTCGAAAACCTCTTTGAATTGGATTTGTAATTGATCGAAATTCAACTGGCTTTCAGTTGAGCCTTCCCGGTAGGGTACACCTTCGACAATGGCTCGAGAGATTGCAAGTTCTAAGCACTCCTGAATTCGAGTTTCGACGGGTTTGAACCCCCGGCCCGCGAATTGCGGGTCGATCAGAATCGTTACCGCCGCATGCGTCATTTCCAGCATCACATCGATGTGGGTCGCCGGCAGTTTCTGAGTGCCTTCAATCAAGAGATAACGCCAATTCGTGTAACCGCTTCCAACGATTCCGAGGAAATCAATCAGCGATTTGGATTGAATGTAGTCGTGCAAGTTGCGCATTGATTGAAACGCTGAGTCCATGATCGCTTGATCCGCACGAGGCAGTAAGTCAAAGATGAAACACACATCGTGTTGCTGCGCCTGTTTGGACACGACGTCAGACATTTTTTTGTGAATCTCGCGAGGCGGAATTGACTCCCTGACTGCCCACAAGAGCTTCAACGATTGCTCAAGCAGTGAATAACAATTCGGAACAAATCTCCAAGCTTGGAGCAACTCAAAGTCGACAGAAGCGTCTGCTCTCATTGCGGTTTCGTTCCAAAGGTCGTTGGTTAAGAAATATGCTTGGTGCAATCGAAATGCCGGTTGCCTGTAAATCTCAGTCAAGAACTTCAACCTTTTGGATCTCACCCATGCGTATGGGGGTCGAGTCATCGCTGCTCGGATTTGTAGATTGCGAAGACTGACGCTCGCACCGGATCCGAATAAGACTGCTCAAGTCTGTCGCTCCCCGTGACCATTCGCCGGCAAAGGGTGATGCTCGCCGAGCATGTCGCACCAACTGACCAGCAATAGCGTCAGTTAGCGCGTGTTTGCGATTCTTGTCTGCTGTTCGCAGCAGTTTGCAGTTCGAGTTCGCCCTCGACGGGACAGCCGCCGCGAAGGGTCATCGTTGCATCCTGCCATGTTGGCTCAATCCGGTGCCGACCGTGGTTGACCGCACCGAATTTCCGATGCACAAATGTGGATGGAGATTGTCTTATCCAAAATCGCAGAGATAGCCAATTGCATTTGAACAGTGGCTAGGTGAATTAAAGAATGTGGCCACGGCGGAGCATTGATCCCGGAAACCTACAACATGGCAAATCAGTTTGTGCCGGTTCCTCGCCCGGGCAAACCTCAATTCGGACAAGTTCGGTTGCTCAATACAGGAAGGGGATCAGCGCGCACTCAACGTCGCGCACGTCGCTTAAGCAGCGGCTCAGTACTTTTGCTACAGGTTGGCCAGCATACCAACTGACCACATCAGCATCCTGCGGAGGCTGCCCTTCGCGTCCCCAAAAACTCAAATTCAAACGAATGCGCGGATCATACTCCTCCGGGAGATTTCGAAACCACCCAACCTCCTTGTCCCGTTCGAGCGGTCCGATGTGAATTCGACCTTCGATGCGAGCACTTTTGTCCGCTGTGATTGGAAGCTCGTGATTGTCAATTCCCGTCGGGACGACTGCGGCGATATGCAAATGCCTGTGTTTATCCACATTGCTCAGGCGATTGAGGGACCAAAGTTCGAATCCCGATTCGGTTGGCCACCACGGTTGGAATTCGCGAATTACGCGCTTTGCGCCGCTTGCGACACCTTGCAGGGCGCGACTTTCAATCTCGTCGAAGCGTTTCGCATTTCCCGTTATTGGGTACCTGTTTGCAAATGTAGGCTTCCGGCCGTTGGCCAAAACTAATTCCCACACGATGTGGTCCAAGCTGGATCGGAGATTGTGAACGATTTCACCAACTTTGACCGAAAACTCGGGGGGAGCCAATCCGGATTTGCCCGTGAATGTCCATGTACGGAGATAGCCCTCTCTAGATTCGTGAATCTCCTGATGCATTTCCCGCAATATGGCATCTACCGAAGCATTTGTTTCTGATTGCAAACTTTCCGCTCGGTTGATCCTGGAGCGAATCCACTTCAATCGGGGATTCATTTGCGGACTCTATTTCTTCAATTGCAAGCGGCCACGGTGCAAGGCATTTGACGCTGGATTCATTCTCGATGACGATTCACTCACAACATTGCGGTCAACGTTTGAAACAGTCATCCCATGTGTCAACCCAAGCTTGCGAATCGGATTGATGAGGGTGCCGCATCCCAAAAAACTCAAGTCTGTATTACTCTCAGAATCCGATTTCGCGCGTATCGCAACAATCGACGTCGGATGCCACCTAACACGTCTTTGGTGATTGGCGGAATCCGATTGCATCGATCTCGCCGAAATTGCCCATGACCACAGCGTCGGCTTTTTTTAAGGCCGCAAAACGCCTCTTAATGTGAGTCCATTGCAGGGAGGATTTCAGGCAAATCGGTGCCACTCTTCACGCCGCCCAACGACTGGGGTAACAGTCGGCTGCGGGAGGTAGTGACCCACTTGACTCCTCTCTGAGTCGTGACTTGACTCACGCGGCCCATGTTTTGCATGACGTCTGTCAATTGAATTCGACGGGGCCAAGAGATGATCAGGTTGTCTCGCGCTCGAGTAATAGCAACATAGAGTAGACGCCTTTGTTCACCGGCCATGATTAAGTCGTCTTCGTCAAATCCAGGGATTAATTGGTCCGCGATCCCCGCGATGATGACGTTGTCAGCCTCTAATCCTTTGGCGCCGTGGAGGGTCATGATCCGCACGCGGGGCTCCTCGGATTGCGATTCGCGCAAGGGCGCGCGCGTCGCGATTCGATACCGGAGTGCGCCCATAACTCTCGCAAGGCTTTCGGAGCCTTGGTTCGCTAGCAATTCTTGAGCCGCGGCTCGAAGCTCGGCCAAGTCTCGCAACAGCCAACGTTGTTTTTCTTCATCGGGCTCTGTAGAGGCCAATGAGTCACAAAAGCACTCGTCAATAATCTCCTTCGACGACCGGCTCCTTTCGATTAGCTCGACAGCCCTCTTGGCTCGCTGAACGATGTGACTTTGTCCAGGACCGGATACCGCTATTGCCGCGCTTGCTATGCCGCGTATGAGCGCGTGGCCCCCGATTTCATTCGAAACGGACGAGTAAGCTCCCGCATTCCTCCGTAAAGCTTGTTCTGCTTTTGCGCCCTTGAACCCGAGATAAGCGCGGGCAGCCACGTGATCGTTCGCGTCCGCAAGTAGAGACGCTGTCGCGAACGCCTCCTGAGCGACCGGATGATCGAGCACCTGTTCCGCAAACGCGGTCGATGCACCTGGGCCAATAGCTTCTGCCAGTCGATAGCCGATGAATCGCCGGGGGACCAAAATCAAAAAAGACTTCTCTGCGTGGGCACGGACGTGAGCGGCTAACCCTTCGATTTCTGCTTCCAGATCTTTCCACTGCACCGGGACCAAGAATCCCCTTTGCTCCCTAGTTGAAGTCATTGCTGGTCTTGTGCTCCCGGCCTCCGCCATCATCAAATTGGCAACCCGCAAAATCTCATCGCATGAACGCCAATTGGCGGTAAATGTCAAGTCGATGCACATGGGCCAAGACAAGTGGAAGTCCGCAATCCCTTCAGGGTGATTGAACCGAAACCCGTAAATGGACTGATCGTTGTCCCCCAATACCGTTAAGGAGCCGGTGCCAGACCAAACCAGCCGAACTAGCTCTTGTTCCGCCGCAGTGAGATCCTGATATTCATCGATGACTACGTGGTCGAACATCGCCGGGGGTATGTCTCGACATTCCATACCAACCACGCACAAGTGAACGACTTCTCCTATCAGCATCGCCCTATGTCGCTGCAACCAACGTCGCACTGCGCCATCAAACTTCGCATTTGCAAAATCTTCCCTTTGAGCTCTACTGGCTTGGAGGAGGCGAAGAGCTTCACGTCGCTCGTAAATATTCCCAGTGAAAGCGCCACTCCCAATGTCATAAAGCAGCGAGTCTTCTTCGTAGCGAAGAAGGAACCTCAAGCGCATTCCTTGGCAAGCGTCCGGGTACTTGCGAAGAAATTCATATGCGAGGGAATGTAGGGTAGAGACTCTAATTTCATTGCCCAGCGCCTCTCGCAATCCCTGAGCGATGACTCTGGTAAAGGTCCCCGCAAACGCCCTGTCGGGCTCGACTTCGCGCTGTTGAATGAGTCGTTGGAGCCGCCTTTTGAGGCAGGTAGTCTTACCTGACCCTGGTCCAGCAATTACTCGCACTACGCTAGCGTCGGATTCAATCAGCGCCTTAGCGGCGCTGCCCGCGATGCCACGCAACCAGGGTGATCCGCTAACTTTGGTCGATTGCGATCCTATTGTCATGTTCAACCCTGTGATTGGTTTTGTGCAGAACGGTTGCGATCAGTTGTCGGCGCAACGGTAATTTACGGGATCATGACGAAACTGAAATCGTCTTCCGCGGAATCACGGACCGATCGAATGATGGGCCTATACCGTGAAATAAACGCGCTTTTTGCAGGAGCGCGCATGGTCGGATGCGAAACGGGTTAGATCTTGAGCGAGCTATGCATTACAAGAGGGTTTCAACTTCATTGCGTGGAAAAGCGCATTCATTCCCAATTCAGTGAGCCAATGCAGACACATGTGCGGGCAGTTCTAGTACTTTCGATAATCCGAATTAGTTAAAGTGCCACCTGGTATTGGTAAACCTGAGCTGACCAGAGGCCGTCGGATTGGATTTACGCTGCCCGCACATCGGTGAGCGTGAAATCGGTGCCTTTGAACAATAGCGGTTCACGGGTAACGTCGGACAACGCGTAAGCAAAGCAATCGCCGAAATTGAGCCCGGCGGCATGATTGCCTTTGCCGAATCTCCGCCAGGCCCGGCGCGCTACCTGCACATGGACTACAGTTACTGCGACCAGCTCGATTGGCGCTTTCGTCACAAACAAGTCCAATTCGTAGCCGGCTTCCGCGCTTGATCGGGATTCGAGAACGATTGACGCTTCCAAGTAATTGGCAACCGACATGCGGCAAGTTTCCGCGTCCGCGATGGCGGAAACATATTTATCTGCATCGGATTCCGCGAAAAGTACCGCCAACAAGGCCGAAGTGTCGACGATCACTCGGGTAATCCGCTGTCGCCATACAAGTAATCGCCGTGATCGGTTGCAGACGGACCGTCGCGCAGAAGTGATGAGCAGCGTTGTCCAATCGCGGATAGCTCATGGGAGCGGGATTCGACGCTCAGTGCACGTCGTTCGCGCGCCAGCCTCTGCCTGATCGCGACCGTTATCGCGCCGGTCTTCGATTCACCTGTCAGATGTGCTAGCTCCTCGACGAGTCGGCATGTTTCTTCATTCTTGATGTTCAGGCTCAAAAGGCTCTCCAAAGGTAGACCTTCTTACTACCAGTCTACCTGTTAAATGTCGATTCGGTTTCGAATCGATTTACAAGTCCCCAATCAATGAGATTTGCCTCAACGCGAGTCGACCAGGCTCCGAGTGTCAAACGGTCTGGAAACGGCGACCGCCATCGAGGAATAGGGATCCAGATGAGCGGTCGCAATCGGTCAATTCCCCGCGGTTCTGCCGACCTCCTCCCGCAGCTAGGTGGATGCTTAGGAGCGTTAAATCGCCACTCTCATCCCAGAAGCCACTAGTCTGCGGCCAACCGGAAATACCCACCAACGGCCTCGAGAAGCAACCGGCCCCGGCAAACAGATCCAAAGCAATGCAACGGTGCTGATGCCGAAGCCGAAATAGGACCGGCAAGCGGTACACGAGTGGCGTCGTGGTCATTGCCCTCATGGAAATGCCTTGATGCAGTGTTTCAGAATTCCATTTGCGAGCTGAAGGCTTTGCGATCAAATGCAGGCCCGTTTCACGCCTCGGTCAGGATGTCCCTCGCGATGCACTCCGGATAGGCCCCTCTAGCGAGCGCGGCACGCTAATCCATGAGGATCAGTGCCTTCCAGATGCCCCACACGCGTCGTCGCGACTCAGTAGTTGCGGGCGTTCTGAAGTTGCTCCGTGACCCACTGCCACGAAATCGGCTCGAAGGGGTAGTCCTAGATGCTGAAGCCGAAGCTTTCCGGCATGTGTGGTCGTTCCGGTTCGGGGACGTGCATGGCGCTACTCAGGTTCGGGCGCAAACGGGTCGTAGGTACCGAGATGCCAGTGGTTGCCTTCGTAGTCGGCGACGGTGAAGGCATGTGAGTCGTAGTCGGTGTCGGTCAGCGGTAGGATCACTGTTGCGCCAGCAGCTACTGCACGGGCAAAAACCTCGTCGACCTGCTCGGCCGACTCGGCAGTCATGCTGATCGAGCCGTGGTGCTGCGGCAGGCTGTGGACGTCGTCTGAGGCGTCGCCCAGCATGACAATCGAGCCGCGCCAGGCGAGTTGCGCGTGCTCGACGCGTCCCTCGTCGTTGCGCACGACGAAGTGCTCGGTAATGCCGAACGCCTCTTGCAACCAGCGAATCGCTTCGTTGGCGTCGCCGTAGCGGAGCACGGGAACCACTGTTTGGTTCGGCATTGAATTCTCCGTAGGTAGGCAGTGGTTCACTGGGAATCTTACGCAGGCCCGCGGCGGTGTGAACAGGAGCCGAGCAGGCGAAAGCCTAGTAGACGTAGCCTATCGGCTGGCCATTCTGCATCGGCTTGTCGGCGAGCTGGGGAACGAGGGTGTCGGGGCCGGAGCGATGGATGACTACCGTTGGCCGAAGCATCGTCTAAATCTCCTTTGATCAACAACTGAACCGTCGGACTCTTATTCGCCGAGACTTATCGCGACCTACCAAGTCCGCAGAGCCCAAATGTCGGTTTGAACCGCCCGCATGATCCCGGGTCGGTTGGCACGGCTACACTTCCGGGTGTTTAGGCGGACGAAGTCGCTCCGGCAATACAACCACAAGTTGGGGAAATTGGATGTTTAGAGCAATCCAGCCGTATGGGCGAGTCGGGTACGGACTCTGGGCCATAGCCGCAGCCGTCGCGATGATCCTTTTGATGTCCGCCTGCGACGAATTGGGATCCGAGCAGGGATTGGGTGAAGTAAGGGTCGAAAACGGCGAGGCGATCCACATCCGGGGCCTCGCGGTCCTGGCAACACAAGCCGGAACGCCGTCTCCCACATTTAGAGCAATGATGATGGCGGTAGAAGACTTTGGCCCGATCAAAGGAAGCCCGGTTTCAATCGGGGCCGGAATTGATTCCCGTTGCACCGCCGATGGCGGAACCGCGGCCGCCGATACGGTAGTCGGGGACCCGCGCGTTGTCGCCGTCATCGGCCCGTCTTGTTCGGTTGCCGTGGCCCAGGCGGCGCCGATCCTCAGCGCCGCAGGGATGACCATCATCGCCCCTTCCGCGACTTCCCCGTCGCTAACGTCAGATTTGGCCGGAATAGCTGGAGAAAACCACAATCCAGGGTTCTTCCGCGTTGCCAGCAACGACCTGTACGAGGGTCGTGCGGCCGCACGTTTCGCGTTCGAAGAATTGGGATTGCGCAATGTGGCCGCAATCGACGACGGCGATCCCTATACCTCCGGGCTCACCGCAACTTTCGCGGGCGCCTTTATGGAATTGGGTGGCGCGGTCGAAGTTTCTTCGATCGCCAAGGGAGAAACCGAATTGCAGGCCCTGCTCGGCCAGATAGCCGGCGGCGGCCCCGATGGTCTTTACTTTCCGCTGTTCGCTCTGGAGGGCGAAGCGGTCATCCGGCAGTCGCGCGCAACCCCCGGATTGGAAAACGTAACCCTCATCGGCGGAGCTTCGCTTCTGGAACCAGACATCCTGTCATTACCGGAGGCTGCGGGCCTCTATCTGCCTGGACCGGACCTGGACTATGGCGAAAACGCCAACCAGGTGACGGGCAAAAGCAGCCGACAACTGCGGACCGACTACGAAAACCGTTACGGCGACCAGCCTGCATCTGTCTACCTGGAGCACGCCTACGACGCGACCACGTTGCTACTGGCGACGATCGAGTCAGTGGCCGTCGCTGATGGGGAGGATCTGGTCATCGACCGGGCCGAGCTGCGTAAGGCGTTGGCGGCCACAAGCGAATTCGGGGGCATCATCGGCACCCTGTCGTGCGACGAGTTTGGCGATTGCGGCACCGGCGCAGTCCAAATCGCTCACAACCCCGATTCAGGCGCCGGGGCCGACATCCGCGAGTTGCCAATCGTTTACCGATTTGCACCATAAGTTGGCAACCAGCCGGACAGGTCAGGCCTTTTTGATTACCTGAATCGCCATCGCCCGCAGCATCACTAGGGATATGCGCGGCCGATCAGGTAGCCAGCTAGACCGGCTGAATTCCGCAATTTCCTGAAAGATTCGCCGGCTTCCGATCGGACTGCATGAGCCTCGTCACGCGCGTCCAAATTCCGTAGCCAATTGGGAAAATGGTGCTTGCATCCGCCTGCAAGCGCCATCGGATACCGTGCATTGGCAAATCAAAGCCTCCTTGTTCCAACAAGGGTCTTCGCAAAGGCGCTGATTGTTGCGCTGGCAACCGTCGTCGCGGCGTTGGCCGTACTTTTCACCTATGACGCCTCGTCGGCCCAGGAAGAACCGCGCTGTGCTGCAACCGCGCTTGGCCAGCTTCCGGCCCAGACTGAGGGCGGATTGCAATTTGCCGGATCCTGGAGCGCCCAGGATTGCGAATCTGAATACCGCCCCGGCATTGGCGCCCAGTATTTCGAATTCGAAGTAGTTGAAAGCGGCCGGATCCGAATCGAGCTGACTTCGAATTCCGCCGATCCCTTTCTGTACCTGACTGCAAGCGACGGGCTGCGTATAGCCGACGACGATGACAGCGGCGCGCTCCTCAACGCCCGAATCGAACGCGATTTTGCCCCAGGCACGTATCAGATAGAAGCCACCACGGTGGGCGCGCGGACGCCGGTGGGGGCGGATTTCAACATCTCCATCTATTACGTGGAAGGCTGTGAAATAACTCCGCTGGGCGCGCTGACCGAAGACTCGCCGCTCCGTGCCATGGGGTCGTGGGCACTAGATACCTGCGGATCGCGCATCGTCGTGACCCACCCGGCCCATAGCTACCTTTTCGAATTGCCCCAGACCGGGCGCGTGCGCATCGATTTGACTTCAGACAACGGCGATCCGGTCGTATCGCTGGCCACCGTCGACGGCGTGGCAATCGGGGCAAATGACGACGGCGGCGTGGGCCTGAATTCGCGAATCGACCAGTACCTTCCGGCCGGTGCCTACATCATCGAAGCCACGACTTACAGCCAGGGCGGCCTGCAACCGGCGGCATCAGATTTCGAACTGAGCATCCAGGTCGTAAACGAACAACTGGAGCAGCTGGATCCGAATCCCAAAGTTGAATTCCTGGCAGCGCCCGACCAGGTCGTCAGCGGGGATCCGTTCACCGTGCATTTCCGCGTCGGCAACCATGGCGGCGGCGACCTATACGGCAATGCCGCGAGCTACCTGGTCCTGGTCCGCGGTCCGGAAAACCGGCACTGGGGCAACCCCATCCCGGTCAGCGAATCGAGCTGGGCACCCGGATCCTCCTACCACACCGGCAATCCGGCGGCCAACTCCACCAGCACCACGCTGGAAGGATTGGCGTCAGTCGACCTGCGTCTGGAGGAACCGGGACGCTCCTGGGTCCTGGTCGCGCTTTACGCCTTGAACGAAGACGATCGCGGCCTTTGGTTTCATGCGACCTGGAAGCACGTACACGTACTTGAATCGGCCGAATTCGGTCCAACGTCAGTCAGGCTAAACGGTCGAACGCTTTCGGTGGCGGCAACCGCCGAATCCGACGGGACGGTTTCGACCACCGTCAGCGACGTGTCGGACCGCGAACAGTCGGTCGATTCGACCGAGGAACTGCAGGCAATCTACTCGGCCGGCGTCCGGCGATTGCTCCTTGACGACCTATTTGCCCGTGAGACCATCACTGCCCTCGAGGAATCGACCGCCGGCACCTTCCCGGGCGTATTCGGTCCCGGCCTGAGCGCCTTGACTCCTCAGAGCGGTTCCTCCGTGGCGCGATTCGCCGACCGGTACATCGCCGACGTCTCAGAGTCCGAGCTGGCCGCCGCCAGCGAGGCCGGTTTCATGATCGACCCGGGCTTGGTCGAGCAGCAGATTCTGAGCACCGCCGATAACGCCCGGCGGGAATACGAAACCCTGGCCGAAGGCTGGCGCCGACTGCGATCGCGGGTCGGCTCCGGAGGGGCGATCACGTATGCCGAGGCCCTGTCGCTGCATTCGCAGTTGCGGTACGCCGAGAGCATCCTTGACTCCGCAATCCGCGCCGGCGAGCTGGTCTCGTCGGCACGCGCAGCCGAATCGGGCTGGGAAAGCGACTCGGTGCAAACCCAGCTCGCCGAATTCGCGGCCGACGCCGGGTGCCGGGGGTCGGCGGGCCGATTTTCGGCGGCGCTCACTTCTGCCGCCCCGAGGCTGGCCGCCACCCACCTGGCGCTCGATTCGCAGCTGCGCGCGGCTTTGCCGTTTTTTGGCACCGCTACCGAACACGCCATTTGCGCAGCGCGGGAAATCGATGGTGCCAACGACCGGTTCTTCAACCTGCTGGGAATCGATTCGCCCGACCCTTCCCAGTTGCCGGGATTCCAGTACGCCCCCGCAAACTTGGATTCGGAACCGGCAGCGCACACGTTGCGGATCCTGGCAAGGCTGGACGCCGACGGCCGGATCGAACATGCGGTCGAGCTTGCCGACGGCCGCATCATCCTGCCGGACCGCCGGTTCCTGGCGGCGGGAGCGGCTCCGGGAGGGACCTACCACAGCAGCGCGGTTGAAATATCGGGTGGGCCGATCGGTGCCATTCGGTCGCAAATCGACTCCATGGGCCGAATAGTCGTTTCGTTCCTGGGTTCGGACGGGAACCAAGTAGTTCCGGACAACCGGATAATCCCGCCCAACGCAACGGTCGGGGCCTGGCTACGCTCCACCCGGATCGAAGTACCGGCGGCGGTGCCCTTGCTGGCAGCGGTCGGTTAGTCGGGCTCTAAGTTGCGCCTAGCGCGCACCATCCAAAGGACGTTCAAACCGACCAGGACCGCCGCGCCGGCCCAGCAGGCAGTTCCCAGCGCAGCGTCGTATTGGAGTCCCAGGCCAAGTCCCAGATAGAAGAGCGCGCATGCCAGCGCAAAGACCGCCACGTGGGCGGCCCTACGGATTCCCCTGCCCAGCATCGCGTCAGGTCCCGGACAAGAGCCGGCCCACGATGTAGGCGACGATGATGATGGCGGCTCCCGAAATCAGAAATATGATCAGTCCGCGCAACTCGTCGCCGCCCAGCCGCGCGAGGGCGCTTTTGAGCGATCGCCATTCGTCCAATTCCGGCTCCCGTCATCCCCCGGCTGATAGCCGCCCGGCCCTCGAGACTGTCGACTGGGCGTCTCGACCACCACCGTCGCCGGACGGATCGAAATCGCGCCTGCCCCGGCGAAATTGGATTTCGGCCACGACTATGTTGCACGGTCAACGGTCGTTGCAACTCAGTGTAGCGGCGGGCCACTATGAAGCCGGGGCTCGGGTTCGGGCGTCCTCGGCAAGTGGGCTGCGCCAGCGCCTCAGACCACGCCGGCGATCAATCCAGCGGCCTATGAGTAGTAAACGCTCTTTGCGGGATTGCGATCTTGCCGGCGCGGTGCTGAGTCACCACACCTTCGGGATGAAAAGGCGGGGCACCGTCTTGGTGTAGCGGTCCCAGTCGGATCCATATTTTTTGCGGCAGCGGAGGGTGTCGCGACGCGCCCGGTGCAGGATCATCAAAACGAAAAAGGTCACATAGAAGTAGGGCAAAAAGTGGCCGAATCCGCAGATCAGGCCCCAAGACAACGCCATGATCACGTCGGCGGTGTAGTGAATCTTGCGAGCGTAGCGCCACCAACCGTCCACCAGCAGAGGGGAACCGCAGGCAGTTTCCAGATAGCGCGGGTTTTCCAACTTGGCCCAGGGCAGTTGCGGGAAGGCCCTGCGTTTCACGTAGGAACCGTTCAACTGCATGCGGAAGTAATTTCGCTGGCCCTGGGAGGTATCCCAGACGTAGTAGGCGCCGAACAGCATGACGAAACACGCCACCGTGATCGCAACCGGTGGTTCGAAATCCGGGCGCGCGGCCACGTACATCGAGTTGAAGCAATAGACGAAGGGGACGCCTGCCAGGTTCCAGAAGACCAGCATCCAGCCCCATTTTTCGTGAAAAATGTCCCAGGTCGTGGGGATGCACTCCTCACCCTTCATGCAGGCGTTGGCGTACAGAAAGTGAGCGACCAACATGAAGATCATGGGGGTGCTCAGCGTGCCGAACTCGGAGTACTGATAGGCGGCGGCGTTGGCCGTAAGCAGGAAAAGGGTGAGCCAGGAAACCCGTACTTCCGCCCACATCTTCAGGTCCAGCCGCCCGATCCGGGGGTTAAGCCAGGCCCCCATGAAGAAATCGTAGATGTGATTGCCGGTCATCCGTTCGGCGTTGCCGGAGAGTTTGGCGCCCAGGTAAACGGCGAGCGCGACCGCGTTGCCGGTGATCATCGCCACGACCATGAACGATCCGAACTGCTCGTAGATCGTCTGCAGCGGAAAGACGTCCGAAATATGCAGCACGACCACCAATGCCAAGGTCAACCACCAGGCCGAAATCGCGTTGACGCGGTAGGCAAGACGCTGGCCCCCGCGTGAAGGGATCGGGTATCCCTTCACCCGCAGTCCGGGCAGATAGGCCGCCAGCAAACCCTGGGCGACCAGGAATGCCCAGTAGATGGCGAACGTGGACCAGGACGGGGACGCGTGGGTGGAAATCTGCTCCCAAATCCGCGCCAGATAGGGGCCGATGTCTCCGACTCCCGAAGGAAAGAACAGCGCGCCGTCGTAAAACCGCCAGGCAATCCACAGGTAAAGCAGCAGCGCGTGCGAGAGCGTGACGATGGCCACCACTCCCGGCGCGCCTCCGAATTCGCGCGCGGTCAGGCGACCTTCGGTGCCGGTTGAAGCGTCATTGAGCACGGTCTTAGTCTCCCCTGACGTATCGCTCAATCAATCGCCCCGCCGAGCAAAGGGGGTGCGCCCCGAGAGGCAATCCGCGCGCCATCGCCCCTGGCTTGGCCTCAGGCCGTCGTCCGCCGCCTGCCAACGGTCCGGAACACTGTCGATCGGCGCAGACGAACCCAATGCGGGGATTAGGACTTGCGCGCTTTGAAGTAGAACATCGGCGTGAAGATGCCGAGTCGGCCGGCCGCGGTCAGGCTGTCCGCCGCCAGGTTCAGCACTTCCGTGACCTCCACCGTGCCCTTCGGGACCATGCCCATGGATTCGAGGGCCCTGATTACCCGGGACGTTATGAACCGGCCGATCGAAGTTCGCGGCAGGCTCTTGAGCGTGATGTCGCGACCCTCGAACGCGCGGTACCAGGGCGTTTGGGGATCGGCCTCCTCGGCAAGATCTCGCGACTCAACCACCTCGAATCCAACCGTTTGCAACGCGTTCAACACGTGATCAAAGGAACCGACATCGGGCAGGCTGTTGCCCTCTTCGATTCCCTGTTTGAGCCTTTGGTGTTCCGGGTCGGAGTATTCAAAGGCGGAAGTCATGCACCACTCGTACCCGCCGAAGCACCCGCCCGGTTTAAGTACCCGCCAGATCTCGGCGAAGGCTCCCGCCTTGTCCGGCGCGTGGGCGGTGGCCTCGATCTGAAAGACCGCATCGAAACTCTCGTCCGCGGCCGGGATGTCCATGAAATCGCCAAGCAGGACCGAGGTCTGCTGATCAAGTCCGGCCGCCCGGTTGTAGCCTTCACACTTCTCCAGCTGATAGGCATTGTTGTTCAGCCCCACAACGTGGGCGCCGGAAGCCTTGGCGATAACCCGCATCGGGCCGCCGACTCCGCAGCCCACGTCGAGCACGCGCATGCCGGGCCGCAGACCGACGGACTGGGACAAGAACAGTTCGTGGCGGATAAGCGATTCCTTGAACGACTCTCCCCGGACCCGCGGAGCAAAGTGAAACGATTGGCCCCAACCGAATTCATAGAAATCGGTAACCAGGTCGTAGTAGCGGTTGACCATGTCCATGTAGCGCTGCTTGCGCAGGGCGGCGTCGCCGCCCGCAGTCTGGTCGTGAAAGCTGCGGTACTCGTGCGCGGTGGCTTCGGTTTCAGCCCCGGGGATGGCCTTGGAAACGGGGTTGTGAAAGCGTTCGGGCATGGGACCTAGCCCCGAACCCTTGGGCCTATTCGGCGTAGAACTGCCTGTACCAGCGCCGCATGTTGTGCACCGGTCCGTCCGACCGCGAAAGTAGCGGTTTCGACCGGTAAATCTTGTTTTCCCAAATTTCCACGTCCCTGCCCCACTGCGAGACCCAGTTGCCCACGACGTAGCTGGCCAGCAGGCGCGGGATTCGCTTTTGCGAAAACCAGGAAAAATGAACCTGCTGTTTCAGCGGCGCCACGGGCGTGTGAGTTTGAAACATTGTCATCTGGCCGATGTCGCCGATTTCGAAATCAAACTGCACGATGCTGGCGGGACCGTGAAAGATCACCTCGGCTGCGGCCCCCGCCCGCGGCATCGGACGACCGAATATCTCCACGTAGCTGCGGTCGCGGAAGTACCCGCGGTGGGAAAGGGCATCGTCGGTTGCCCAGCTCGTTTGATGATGGATCTTCACGAACGGGATGCGCAGCCTGGTCCAGGGCAGGTGCATCACGTCGTGGATTTCGCCGAAATGCTGGAAGTCGACGGCGTTTTCGGCAAATTCGATGATGTGCATGTCGACTTCGCCGCCGGCATGCCGACCGCGAAAGATGAGCTCGCCGCTGTCGATGCTCGGCTGCGTTGGGAGTCGGTAGAGGACGCGGTCCGGGGCGTGCTCGGCATGGTAGATCACGATCATCCCGTAGTAGTCCTTGACCTCCCAACTGGTATGCCTGGCGGACGGCAGCTTGTCATTGGTTGGAATGGAGCGCACTCTGCCGGCACCATCCAGCTGCCAGCCGTGGAACGGGCACCGCAACAGGTCGCCATCGACCGAACCGTCGGCCAGGTTCGCCCCCATGTGCGGGCAGAACGCCTCGATCGCGTGGATGCTGCCGTCGTTTCCGCTTCGGAAGAGCGCAATCTGTTTGCCCAGGCATTCAACGTACTTGACCTGGCCGGGCTTGATTTCCGCCGAGCCGGCGATTCGGTACCAGCCGTCCGGAAAAGGGGGAGGATAGGAGTCCTGGCGAACGCCAGGCGAAGGTCCCGGCTGCGACGATCGCCGCCTGGATGAAAAGCGCCCTGCCAAACGATGCCACATCTCCGGAAATCGTTACCCGCGCGATTCCCGGAGTCCCTCGACCCGGACGGTCCGGCACGAAACGCAGCCGTCCGAAACTGACCCTGCTTTGGGTGGCCGACCGGGCCCGGCCGGTTGGGCGGCCGAGACCGCGAAGGCCAGGCCGAGGGTGCCGGCCCGACCAGGTCCACCCCCGAAAGACGGCATCTGCCTTTCCACGTTTCCCGAAGTTGTGGCTAAATTGACATTGTCGTTTCAAATGCGTGTGCGTGCCTGCACAGCCAGACTGGCGCAGGGCCCTTGAGGATGATTCGAAATAAACCGGACCGGAACCGGCCGCCCGATGCGGGCCGTCTGTCGACGCGGCCGCGAGCAGGCGATTGGCCGGCCGGATCGGCACGCAACGGGCGCACCGGCGATTGCGGGGACTGGAACTTGCTCACCGAGAACGCCGATAGTCTGAAGGAAACTGGGCACTCGTTGCTGCCGGTCCGGCCATCGACCGGTCGCATCCCTACCAACAGTGGAATTCGGGAACTCTAATGCTCAAGCAGTTGGCACCGCGCGACCTTCAGCCGATACCCGCCTTGGCCTGCGCGCTGATCGTGGCGCTCGCCGTGTTCGGGTGGACCGAAAGATCGGAGATCGTCGATCCTGACGGTCAGGGTGTCCCCTACCTGCCCTGGAAACTCTGGCAGATCGCTCCGCTGGTGATGGGAATTGGGGGCGTTTGGTGGATGTGGCTGAGCACGCGACAGGTTCCCTGGGTGCGCAGCCTGGCGCTGGGCGTGCTTGCGTTCGTGGTTTTCGGTAATGCCTACACCGACTTGTTCGGCGATCACTGGGCAGCA
This sequence comes from Chloroflexota bacterium, assembly GCA_009840625.1. Lineage (NCBI taxonomy): Bacteria > Bacillati > Chloroflexota > Chloroflexota bacterium. Next base: position 19,015 of record VXNJ01000011.1, read on the forward strand.
GTCTGGCGAACCGTGAACCCCATCTTCATCGGTTCATCATCGGTCGCCGCAGTAACCCTGTGGCGCTGCGGCACACCGCTTTGCCGAACCGCCGCGGTGCTGTCGGCGGGCCTGGGCGTCTTGCTTTTTGCCAACGGTTATTTCATCAATTACGGAACCCTCTGGGACGCGCTCGATCCATTGCGAATGATCACTGCGATGGCCTGGGCGGCCGGTGCGGCCGGGGTCAACGCTTACCGGGCGGGCGGCTGACCGGGCAAGGTAATCCTCCTGGCCGTCCGCTCAATTTCCCGCGCGTTCAGCAACGGATCCCTTTTCGACCGGGAACCACGTCGGCGATCTGCCAGCCGAAAATCTCATGATTGCCCGTGCGGCGCGGTCTATTACGTGATAGATCGCCGACGTCGCATCGCGCCCGATCGAAAACCGGCGGCCCGGGCACAAATATGACCCGCGGGTGATTCCGGCGCATCCGGAATTCCCGCCGCCCAATTGCAAGACTGGTTTGCCGACCTGCACATTCAAGCAAGGGAATGGGGCGTGCCGAATCGCCTCGCCAGACCAATTCAAGCGGAAGCTTCTCGATGCTGCGCCGCCTGATCTACCGCATTTATGAAGCGCGCCTGGAGAGCGAGGTGCGGCGCGGCGCCATCCCCCACCACGTCGGCGTCCTTCCCGACGGGAACCGCAGATTCGCGCGCACGACCGGTCTGGCGAGCATCGGTGCGGGCCACCGCGACGGGGCCGACAACATTGAGCGGCTGATCGACTGGTGTGATGAACTGGGCATCCCCGTGATCACCGTCTGGGCATTGTCGACCGACAACCTGAACCGGCCCGCGGAGGAACTCGAGGCGATCTTCAAAATCGTTGAAACGCGCGTCGAGGCGCTCGCCGATCGACAGCAGGGGGCCGCCATTTCGCGCCGCATCCGCTCGGTAGGACGCCGCGACATGCTGCCGGCCTCGACCGTCGAATCGATCCAGCGGGTCGAGCAAATGACCGCCGGCAACGACGAAGGCGATCTCATCATTGCCATCGGATACGGTGGCCGCGACGAGATAGTGGATGCGGTCAGGCGGATGATCGGCGATCACGCCGGTCGCGGCGAAACCCTTGCCGACCTGGCGCAGATTCTCAATGCGGAAGAAATCGGCAGCTACCTTTACGCGCCGGACATTCCGGACCCCGACCTGGTGATTCGCACTTCCGGCGAGCTGCGGCTGTCCGGGTTCATGCTTTGGCAGAGCGCGTTCAGCGAGTACTACTTTTGCGAGGCCTACTGGCCGGCGTTTCGTCGAATCGATTTCCTGCGGGCGATCCGTTCTTACGGCCAGCGGCAGCGACGGCGCGGCCGTTGACCGGCGGACGAACCTAAGGCAGGGACCGCGGCTCCGGGCTGAATGCGATGGGCCGGAACCGGAGCATGAGCGTGGCATCATTGTTTGGCGCTTTGGACGGCAGTTGCCCCGGCATTTAATTGCCGTGGCAAAACCTTCACGTCCCCAAAGGATCCCGCCCGTAACTTTGCGCCCTTAAACGGTTGCAACAGCGCCTCCGGCGCCACGTTGACCGACTGTCGACTAGATCCACAGAACGCGAAGAGAATCCGCTCATGCGCCCAATCGAATTCGATTCCAGAACCGGTATATGGACCGCTCGCGGCCGCCTCTGGCCGTTGGTCCTGCCAATCCTGGTGCTGGCAAGCTGGTTCGCGTTCGGAGTAGACCGCGCGAACGCGGCCGATTGCCAATTCGTGCTGGGTTTTGCGGCCCTTCAGGCGGCCGCCCCGGCAGCCGTCGGCGATTGCCTCGAGAACGAGCTCCACCACCCCGCGGACGGCATCACCAGGCAGCAAACCACAAAGGGCGTCCTGGTCTGGCGCAAGGCCGACAACCACACATCGTTTACCGACGGCCACCGAACCTGGGTCGCCGGGCCGCTGGGCCTGCAGCAACGATCGGTCGGCGATCGGTTCGCCTGGGAATCTGACGCAGACCGCGTTATTCGCATCGGCGCGGTGGTGAGCGAGACCGGTCGATTCGTTGCGGAAGGCAACGACGTGCGACGCGGGTACCGGCTCTGGGCCAACTGGATTAACGGGGAGTATGGCGGCCTGAAGGTCGGCGACGCCCGTTATCGGGTGGAGCTGAATATGTACGACGACGCCGGCGAGGCGGCAGCCGCTCGGATGCTGGTCGAAAGGTTAATCACCGAGGACGAAGTCGATTTCCTGCTCGGCCCCTACAGCTCCGGTTTGACCCAGATCGCCCTCGAGGTTGCCGATGCTCACGGCCAGATCCTGGTAACCGCGAGCGGTGGCGCTGAAAGTTTGTTCACTCAGGGATTCGGGAGCTTTTTCGCGGTGCAGACGCCGGCCGCACAATACACCCGCTCGGCTCTGCAGTTGCTGGCCGGAGAGGGCGCGTCGTCGGTCGTGATCGCCCACCCCGACACCGTGTTTGCAACCAGCGTCGCCGACGGGGCCCGCCGCTGGGCCGCCGAATCCGAACTTGACGTCCTGGCGGTCCACGAATACCCGCAGGGGTCAGCCGAACTGTCCGCGATCATCGCGGACGCCAAGCGCCTCGGCCCGGACATCTTCGTCGGCGGCGGTCACTTCAACGACGCGATCCTGTTCCTGCGCGCCGCCAGGGAGCTTGACTTCCGGCCGGCGGCGATGGTGATTACGGTCGGGCCGAGCAATCCGCTGCTGGTGGAGACGCTCGGCTCGGACGCCGAATACGTTATCGGCCCGACGCAATGGGAAGCGTCGATGAGCTACGCCGGCGACCTGATCGGTTCGGCGGCCGACTTTGCCGCCCGATACCACTCCCTGTGGGGACGCGATCCGACCTACCAGGCAGCCGGTGCGTCCGCCGCCGCGCTGGCCCTGCACCACGCAATCGAAGCCGCCGGCACCACGGATTCGGCATCCGTCCACCAGGCCCTGCGCGAACTTCAGGTCGACACCTTCTTCGGCCCGATCAGCTTTGACGAACAGGGCAGGAATTCGGCCCGCGCAATGGGCCTGGTGCAGATCCAGGACGGACAAATACTGGTCGTGGCGCCAACCGCCGCTGCCGCCGCCGACATCATCTACCCGGCCCCCGCGGCCGGCGGAACTTCCTAGGGAGCCGCCGGACACAAGGGTGGCGCGGCGGGCGGATCCGGGTAACCGGTAACCGCTGACAACCCCGCCGCCGACCGGCGCCGGCCGGCCGGGCAAAGGTTGGCCGGCCGCGGCCATCGTACCGGACCGCGGCCGGCAGGTGCCGCGCTCACGCAAGGGCCCGACGCCCGGGAATGTGGGACCGGTCTGAGCTGACCGGTCGCACGGAGGACCCGCTCGCGTCCCGTCCCCGGGCCATTGCCAAAGACCTATTCCACGAGCCTCCCGCCCGGCTCGCCGGCAGGCGGAGATTCGCATGCCACGCGGCCTGAAAACGACTGATCCGGCCGCGGTTTCCCCGCGCAAAGTGATTGTCTGGCGCTGACAAATTTCCGCCACATTTGCCTCTTACCTTGATCAATGTCACGGATGTGACGAGAAACGGAGTTCGATGGAGCTACAAAATGAAATCCCAAATCCTGAAAGCCAAGAATGAACTTGCCCGGCCACTACTGGCGGCAGTGCTTTGCACCGGGCTCGTGATCGGCGGCTGCACCCTCGACGGCGGTGCCGGAGAGGGACGCGAATCTGGGGGCGAATCCCGGGGGCAGGAAGCGACCGAGATCGGCGGGGGTTCCGGCAGCGAGCATCCCGGCGGAGCCGAGGGAGCTGAAGGCGGCAGGGAGGGAACCGGCGGCGGTGAAGAAGGCAGTGGGGCCATGCTGGCTCCCGGTGACACCTTCGACACTGTCCGTGCCGGCGCCCGGCTGATCATGAACTACGACCCGGCCAGCAACGCGTTCCTGGGAACTGTTGAGAACACGACCGCCGGCGCGCTGACGCGGGTACGGGTCGAGGTGCACCTCTCAAACGGGACCGAGCTGGGTCCGACCAATCCGGTCGACTTGGGCCCGGGTCAAACCCTGTCCATAACCTTGCCCTCGACTCAGGCACCTTTCAACGGGTGGGTCCCGCACGTCGAAGTCGGTGGCGGTGAAGGCGCCGGCGCAGAAGGGTCCGGTGGCGAAGGGCACGGCCCTGGCGGCGAAGGCGGAGCCGAGGGGGCCGGTGGCCAAGGCGGCCTGGGCGCCGAAGCCGGTGAGGCCGCCATGTCAAGTCCCACCGTGGCCCTAGACCAGACCTGGGAAGGAAACCTGGGCGGCCTGGCCGTGTTCGCCCGCTACGACGCTGCCACCCGGTCCGTCGAATCGACGGTGCGCAACACCCTGCCGCAGGTGCTCTGCTACGTCCAGTCCGAACCGCATCTGAAATCGGGCGGCACTACGGTTGGCGAACTTGGCCCGGACGTTCTGGGCCACTTGAGCCCCGGGCAATCGGCGGTGTCCAGCGTTTCGGTCGATACTGAACCCGGGCTGGCCGGGGTATCGTTCGACGGTTACGTGATCCACCTCGAGGTCTTCGACTGCTCCGGTACCGGACCAGTCCCGCACACCGGCGGCGAAGGTGGTGAAAGCGGCGGCGGCGAAGGCACTGGCGGCGAAGGGCACGGCCCTGGCGGCGAAGGCGGAGCCGAGGGAGCCGGTGGTGGTGAAGAAGGCAGCGGGGCCATGCTGGCACCCGATCAGACCTTCGATATGATCCGCGCCGGTGCCCGGCTGGTCATGAGCTACGACGCGGCCAGCAATACGTTCAACGGAACCGTCCAGAACACGACCAACGGGGTGCTAACGAGGGTCCGCGTCGAAATACACCTCTCCAACGGGACCGAGCTGGGACCGACCGTTCCGGTCGACCTGTCGCCGGGTGAAATCATTTCGATCAACCTGGACTCGACCGCCGCGCCTTTCAACGGTTGGATCCCGCACGCCGAAGTTGGCCGCGGCGAAGGCGCCGGCGGGGAATCCGGCAGTGAGTCGAGCGGCGAAGGCGCCGGCGAACACGGATCCGGCGGCGAAGGCGGGCACGGCGCCTGAGGCCGGCAAACCCGTGGATATCCGAGCCCAACCCATTCCGGTCACCCCCGGTTGGCGAAACTGGACTTCGGGAGACATTCGGAATGTTGGTGCAAGCGGCTGTAGGCAAGGAGCGCCTCTATCGAGGCGCTCCCGCCTTGACCGGCCTCCGCGGAGGCCGGTCATGAAAGGCAATGTGCTGATCGTCGAGGACGACCGGCGAATCGCCAGGTGGGTGAAGGTCTATTTCGAGCGGGCCGGTTTCAGTGCTGAGATCGCCCACGACGGACAGACCGGCCTGGCACTGGCCCGCTCGCAGCTCCCGAACCTTGTGATCCTCGACCTGGCGTTGCCGCGCCTGGACGGCGTCGAGCTGTGCAAAAGGCTGCGCCGCGAGTCGGACGTGCCGGTGATCATGCTGACCGCCCGCGAATCCCACGCCGACCGGGTCGTCGGCCTAAACAGCGGTGCCGACGATTACGTCGTAAAGCCTTTCGATCCGGACGAATTGATCGCCCGCGCACGCGCGCTCCTGCGCCGGGTCAATGCCAGCGTCCAGCAGGAGCTGAACCTGGGAGGGATCACGTTGGACGAGTCCTCCGGCGCCGTAACCGTCGACGGCGAACCGGTGCAGCTGACCCAAGCCCAGGCCGCTCTGCTGGCCGCGTTCATGCGTCACCCGAACCAGTTGCTCTCGCGGAACCAACTGATCTCGCTCGCATTCGGCGGGGATTTCGACGGGTTCGACCGCGCCATCGACAGCCAGGTCGCGCGGCTCCGCAAGCAGATCCACCGCGGCGGCCGGGAACCGATCCGGACCGTCTACGGTGCCGGCTACCGTTTCGTAGTGGGGCACGACTGATGTCGCTGCGCTGGCGCATCCTGGGTTCGATCGTATTGGTCGTCTTGCTTTCGGTCCTGGCCAGCATTGCGGTCGGCTACTACGCCACCCAGTTCCGGCTGGACGCGTTCGTGGACCGTCTGGGCGGGGACGAGGCGGTCCAGCTGGCAGGGAGGTTGAGCCGGGAATATTCAGACACCGGCGGCTGGGCGACGGCCGGAGAGGTTCTGGCCGAAGCAGGCTACGGACTCAATCAGTCCGGCCGGGACGACGAACACGAATCCGAGCGAGGTGAATCGGCGGAGCTGTTTCATCGCGATCCCATTCGGGTGGTCATCGTCGATTTGGAAGGACGGGTCGTGCTGGACAACCGCCAGCAAATCCCGCCCGGAACCGGCATTACCGATCTCGGCGGGCACCGCGAGGCGGTGTTCGACCAGACCGCCAACCAGCCCGTCGGGCATGTTTATTTGGACGTCGAGCAGGAGAACCTGGCAACCGAGTCGCACGGATTCTTGAGCGCTCTTCTTTACATCGCCCTAATCGGCGGCGCGCTGACGGCCGGGGTTGCGATCCTGCTGGCCGCCTGGCTGTCGAAACGGATCACGGCGCCGGTGAACGCGCTGACGCAGGCGACCCAGGCGATCGCCGACGGCAAGGCCGCGCAGTTGCCGATCACCTCTTCTGACGAGCTGGGCCGGATGAGTGCCGCGTTCAACCGCATGTCTGCCGCCCTGGAAGCCCAGCGGGACCTTCGCAAGCGGTTGGTTGACGACGTTTCGCACGAAATCAACAGCCCCCTGAGCGTGATAAAGCTTGAGGCTAAGGCGCTGGGCGACGGTCTGCAACCACCGGCAGCCGCTTCCCGTCAAATCATCGAAGAAGTGGACAGGTTGCGGGGACTGGTTTCCGATTTGGACTGGCTCGCCGAGACCGAACAGGGCGAATTCAAACTCTCGCCGGAGCCGACTTCCCTCCACGACCTGCTGAGCGCGGAGCTGGATCGCTGGCAACCACTGTGTCAGGCCCGTCAAATCGGACTTTCGCTGCAGATTGACGGCGAATCCCCGATCCTGGACATCGACCGGCTGCGGATGGGCCAGGCGCTGGCCAACATCCTCAACAACGCCATAAACTGCACCGAGTCCGGGGGAACCATACGCGTCGTTACCGGGTCGGATCGAAACGGGTCGGCAATCCTTTCGATAGTCGACGACGGCATTGGGATTGCCCCCGAGGATCTCGAACACGTATTTGACCGCTTCTACCGCACGCGCCAGTCGCACGATCGCGGGATCAGTGGCAAGGGCCTGGGATTGGCCATCGCCCGTGCAATAGTCGACGCGCACGGAGGGACGATCGATCTTTCCAGCGATGGGCCCGGGAAGGGCACGACGGTGACGCTTCGCCTGCCAGCCTTCAGGTGATCGGACGGCCGCCGGCCGTCAGGAACGACATCGCGGGCCGGCTGGCGCGACTGCGGCGGCGTTCCAAGCCGAAAGTCAGCAAAGGCGACTGGTCGGTCGGCGGCTGCGGGAAGAGCCGATGAGCACCCGAATCGATCAACCGGGCAGCTAGTTGTCAGAGGCCTGGCGGTCGCGCCGGGCCCGCCGAACTTGGCTTTGGCGGTGCATTGCGCCGGGCGCTTGATCGCAGCCGAATTGACCGACGTTGTCCCAAGAACGTATCAAACGCCGAACCCTATATTGCAAAATTGTGGCAAAACGCCAATATATTCGGCCCAACTTTGTCATATCGCGCTAACGAATCAACCTCCATGTCCGCCGGTGGCTGGCTATCGGTCCGTCCGATTCCGGGACGGATGCACGCATGACCGGACCCGAAGGGCCCGCGAGCAACGAGGCCGCGCTGCGCGATCGCCTGTCGCGGCTCAGCCAGGCCAGCCTGCGCATCAACGAGAGCCTCGAATTCGAATCGGTGCTGCAGGGGGTGCTGGATTCGGCCTGCGATCTGACCGACGCCAAATTCGGCGCCATCACCATGCTCGGCGATGGCCGCCAGCCGGATGGCTACGTGGTTGCCGGACTTTCATCCGACCAAGCCCGGGCGCTCTGGGACTTCACAGAAGGTTTTGAGGTTTACGAGTACCTGGGGCGCACCCGCGAACCGCTGCGCTTTGCGGACTTCCAGGGCCATATGCGCGCCCGCGGCCTGCCGGAAGTGCCGCTTTCGGCACCGGTTGGCCCTTTCCTGCTGGCGCCGATCATCCACGTTGGCGAACTGGTGGGGACGATTTACCTGAGCCGGGAGCAGGGCGAGCCGGAGTTCAGCTCCGCCGACGAGGAGATCCTGGTCATGTTCGCCTCGCAGGCCGCACTGGTGATCGCCAACGCCCGCCGCTACCGCGAGGAGCGGCGGTCAAGGCTCGATCTTGAAACCCTGATCGACACCTCGCCGGTGGGCGTGATCGTATTTGACGCGGCAGATGGTCGCGTCGTTTCGGCCAACCGCGAAGCAAGGCGGATCGCCGCCGAAGTACACCCTCCCGGCGGTTCGCTGGAAGAAGCGCTCAAGACCGTCACCGTACGCCGCGCCGACGGAGCGGAACTCTCGCTGGCAGACCACCAGCTCTCGCACGCATTTAGCGGCGGCGAAAGTGTGCGGGCGGAGGAAATATCGTTCGAAACACCGGATGGCAGGAGCGTTTCCCTGCTCGTTAACGCCACCCCGAACCACTCCGAAGACGGCGCGGTCGAAACCTTCATCGTCACCATTCAGGACCTTGCGCCACTGGAGGAACTTGAACGCCTGCGGGCGGAATTCCTGGGCATGGTCTCGCATGAATTGCGAACCCCGCTTACCTCAATCCGGGGGTCGGCCTCGACCCTGCTGGATGGGGACCTGGCGATGGACCCGGAGGAAGCTCGCGAATTTCACCGGATCATCCTGGAGCAGACCGATCATATGCGGGGCCTGATCAACGATCTGGTCGACCTGGCGCGGATCAAATCGGGAACCCTGTCGGTCGACGCCGAACCGATTGAAGTCATTGCCCTGGTGAACGAGGCCCGCAACGCGTTCAGGGGTGCGGGGGGCGACAACACATTCGCAATCGACCTGCCCCCGGACCTCCCCCGGATCATGGCCGACCGGCGGCGCATCCGCCAGGTCCTGACGAATCTGATACGCAACGCGGCCGGATATTCCGGAGATTCGTCAACGATCGGCCTGAGTGCTGAGCAACAGGACTCGCATGTGGCCATTTCGGTCGCCGACGAGGGCCGCGGGATCCCGCCGGAAATGCTCTCGCAGCTGTTTTCCCGCTACTCTCGGCTCGGTCCCGACCGCGGTTCGAGCGCCGAAGGTTCGGGGCTCGGCCTGGCGATCTGCAAAGGACTGGTTGAAGCGCACGGGGGGCGCATCTGGGCCGAGAGCGAAGGCGAGGGCCGGGGGGCCCGCTTCACATTTACGGTTCCGGCCGTGGACGAACCTAACCTGGCTGCGCTGGTCGCTCCCGGTCGGGCGACGGCGCGTTCCCGACAGCGCGCTCCCGATCGACGACGAATCCTGGCGGTCGACGACGATCCGCACGCGCTCCGGTACATCCGCGATTCGTTGCAAAAGTCCGGTTACAACCCGGTCGTGACCGTTGATCCCGGGGAGGTGGACCGGCTGCTGGAAGAGAGCCAGCCCGACCTGGTGCTGCTCGACCTCATGCTGCCGGGGGCCGACGGTATCGACGTGATGCGCGCCATCCAGGTCAAGGCCGACGTACAGGTGATCTTTCTCTCCGCCTACGGGCAGCAAGAAAACATAATTCGCGCGCTTGACCTTGGTGCGGCCGACTACATCGTCAAACCGTTTTCGACCGCCGAGCTGGCGGCCAGGATCCGCGCCGCCCTGCGCAAGCGATCGCAATTCGAATTGCCGGCCCACCCCGAACCGTTCCGGCTGGGGAATTTGAGCATTAACTACGGAGAGCGCCGCCTCACCGTCGCCGGTCGCACCGTCGAGTTGACCGCCCGCGAATACGCGGTGCTTTTCGAGCTTTCGGTAAATTCCGGGCGGGTAATGACGCACGAGCAGTTGCTGCTGCGAGTCTGGGGATCACGCGAGACCGGCGACTCGAGCCTGGTTCGCACGATCGTTAACCGGCTGCGCCGCAAGCTCGGCGACGACGCCAAGAACCCCTCATTCATAATCACCATGCCCGGCGTCGGATACAGGATGGCCCGATCGATTGACAGCGGGGTATCCCGGACCGCCCCCTGATCCAGGACGAACCAAAAACTCAAGTCCCGGCGCTCGCAACCACATCGGTTACGAGCTTCCAAAGCCCCGGCGCCATACCTCCTTCGGCACTACGAAACCATGTTCCGGCCGGCACGCCCGGCCGCGGGGTATCGCGCTAATCTCGGGCCCGGTCGGGTCCAGATCTTGCCCAGGGGTGCGCAACACGACGCCAAGACCCCGTCCCAGTCGATCACCGGATATGTGAGAATCGCCACGGTTTTGGGACATTCGTTGCACACGGAACACGAGGGTGGATTGCTCACACGCCAGTTGGGGCAAATGTACGCACCGATTACCGCCCGGCCGACTCCGCCACCCCAGGCATGGCAGATTCGCGGCGCGCCGGGTCCCTGAGGGATCGCTCCGCAACTCTTGCAAATCGCAATCCCCGGTCCGTGGCGCTGCACGCTGTCATGGCGCGGACCCGGTTCTTGGGGACATTCGCGGCAGGTTTGCGTTTCGGGCGCGCTCTAAACGCTGGGCGGAAAAGGTCGTTTCCGCAGCGCGCTTCGTTCTCCCCCGATCCCGGCCAGCCTGACGGGATCGCTGAATCATGCCCGAAAGAATCCGGCGGTGTTCGGAGGAAGCCGACGCGATCCTGAAAGTCGCGGTGGAGAAGGGCAACGACATCCTGCGCGAACGTGATCGGAAAGGTTCGATCATCAGGGTCGCCGACGTGCAGTTTTTGGGTCCGGGCGATGAATCGCGCAAATGCGCGCTCTGGACCGCCGCCCTGGGCGAGCTCGAATCGCTCGGTTACGCCTGGCCGGCATCGACTGAGCGAGGAGTTTTCCGGATAACGGGGCGCGGGCGCAACTACGTCGCGAAAATCACGCGGGCAGGCAGTCTGGGAGCGTGATCGGTCTCCACTGCAGGGCCCGACCGAAATGCGGGCCGAATTGATGACCGAACGCCGGCAGGCCAGACGCGTCCGAGCGCTCCGGCCCACGCCCCCTGGATCGCTCCGTCCATCCGAACATTTCGGCGACCCGACCCTCCGGGCGATACGCGCGGGAATCGCGCCGAGGCGTAATTGAACTCGCTTTCAAACCACATCTGAGTCGCAGGTGTCATCCGAGGAATTCAACGAACACGTACTCTTCGAACCGGAAGAGAATCCCCCGACCCTGATCGCGATCGGCGCCGGCATGCAGTCGGCGATGGTCATCGTGGCCCCGATTGTTTTGACCGTCGTGATCGTGGTGCGGATCGCCGAGCAGTCGGCCGATTACCTGTCTTGGGCGGTGTTCGCGGCGCTGTTGATCAGCGGCGTTACCACGGTGATCCAGGCGGTTCGATTCGGATCAATTGGTTCCGGCCATGTGTTGATCATGGGGACTTCGGGGGCGTTCATTGCCGTATGCGTCGCCGCGCTGGTCGAAGGTGGACCGGCCCTGATGGCATCGCTGATCGTGGTCTCGTCGCTGATCCAATTTCTCCTGGCGTCGCGGCTGGCCCTATTGCGCCGCGTCTTTACCCCCGTAGTCGCAGGTACCGTGATCATGCTGATCGCGGTCACCGTAATGCCGATCGTGTTCGACACTGCGCGCAGCGTTCCGGCCGGGTCACCACCGGAATCCGGCCTGGTGACGGCGCTGGTGACCATCCTCGTGACCGTCGGATTGATTCTCAAAGCTCCGCCGGTACTCCGGCTCTGGTCGCCCATCGTCGGCATATTCGTCGGATGCGCGGTCGCGGGCGCGTTCGGAATCTACGATGCGAACCTGATCCTCGACGCGCAGTGGATCGGCATCCCGGTGGCCTCGTGGCCAGGTTTCGATTTCGCGCTGGGCGAGGGTTTCTGGTTGCTTCTGCCGGCGTTCGTGGTCGTCACGCTGGTTGGCGCGATCGAGACCCTTGGCGACGGCGTGGCCATTCAACGGGTTTCGCGTCGCCGGCCCAAAGCCACCGACTTTCGCGTCGTGCAAGGCGCCCTGAACGCCGACGGAATCGGGAACCTGCTTTCGGGTTTGGCGGGAACCCTGCCCAACACGACCTACTCGACCAGCATTTCCCTGGCCGACGTTACCGGTGTCGGATCGCGCCGGGTGGGCGTGGTTATCGGGATCGCACTTTTCGTGCTGGCGTTTTTCCCGAAAGCGGCCGCGGTGTTCATCGCCATTCCGAACCCGGTGGCGGCCGCCTACATGATCGTCTTCATCGCGCTGTTGTTCGTCCAGGGAATGCGGATCGTCGTCCGCGACGGGGTCGACCACCGCAAAGTGATCGTGGTGGGCCTGTCGTTCTGGCTCGGCGTGGGGTTCCAGAACGGCGCAATATTTCCCGATCAGGTCGGAGACGGGTTTTTTGCCGCCCTGTTCGCCAACGGGATGACCGCCGGCGCGATATCGGCCACGGTCATGATGGTGTTCATCGAGTTGACCGGCAGGCGCGGCAACCGTCTACGTACCAATCTCGACGAATCCTGTTATCCCGAAGTCGAGGACTTCCTGCGCCGCGTGGCCGACCGCAGCGGCATGGGCGAGGTTACGACCGAACGGCTTGTTTCGGCAGGGGAAGAGACGCTGGCAATCCTGGTCCAGGCGGCCGAACAAGCCGGCGGCGAATCCCGCCGGCTAAAGGTTTCAGCGCGGATTGACGGCGAGCGTACCGAAGTCGAATTCGTCACGGCGGCCGAGACCGAAAACGTCGAGGACAGAATCGCTTATCTCAGCGAGTTGCCGCCGATACCGGACGAACGCGAAATCTCTTTCCGATTGCTTTGCCATTACGCCGATTCGGTCCGGCACCAGAAGTACCACGCGTTGGACGTGATCGCGATCGGAGTTTCCGGGAAGCGCTAGACAATACGCACGCTGGCGGCGATCCCGGCCAGCACCCGGACCGCGATCGGATCTGGGAGCGGGATTCGGGTTGGGATCCGAATTGTTCCAGAAAATCGGCGGCGCCCCTACTGGGTCTTGCCCGGTAACCACCCCGGACCGGGAACTCTGCAGCGATTGCTCGCCGCAGTTAGTTCATCTTTGGGAAAGTTTGCGACTGACCGCGAATGCTGCCACCGCGTAAGCGGCGTCCACCGCCGGCCACCAGACCGCATGCGCGGTGTGCGCAATCTCGGTATCCGACCAGGTGCTGCAACCCCAGACCCAGAAAAAGGTCATGCCGAGGGCGATGGTGCCGTAGAAGGCCAGATCCTGTTCAATCTTCTTCCCGCCGGAAAAGTGCTCGTACGCGCTGAGCAGGAGCACGATCAGGATCCCTGCGGCCATCAGCCAGTGCAGGATGTCGCCCGGGGTACTGCCCCACGAATCCGGGTAGGCGGCCACGGTGACCCGGTGAAGGACGACCAGAGCGCCGGTGATGAGGAGATAGATGGTTGCGACGATCTTCAATGAGTTCATCGGTGAATGCCTCCTGCGGTCAGGCCTTTCCTAAGTTTTAGATATCGATTAAATCAGGTTGCTGACACCGGCGTAGTTCGCCCTGCCAATTGACCCGCTGTCGGCGTTGCTCTCTCCCCGTCAACCCTTGGCCGATAGTCCCTTAGGTCGCACGCCCGTATTGCTGCCAATTTGCAGCGCCGGCGCTTACAGGTCCGCCCGGTTGCGGATGGCGTCCAGGCTATCGCGTACCAGTACTTCGCCGTCGCGGAATACTTCCCGCAGAACGTCTGGTTCGGAGTTTTCGCAAATTCCCACCGTTCTAAATCCCTTGCCCGTCCGCACCAATTTCAGCGCTCCGGACTTGGAATTCTTGGCCGGGTCAGACGCCGGGCGTTTGAAAACGTCGCGCTGGACCCCGGCTACCTGGACCCAGTTGCATTTGAGCGCAAACCGCAGAGTATCGCGGTCGCAGTCCTGCAGCAACCCGCCACCGCTGCCGAAGACCATGTTGTCCATCGACCAACCGGCACCCGTGATCGCGTCGCACAGCCCCGGCAGCGAATGTCGCGTGATGCCGTCACCCTGGATCAGACGCACGTGATCCGGCAACACCTTGTAGCCCTTCCCGTTGACGCTATGCCCGAATTGCTCCCCCAAGATCGAAAGGCATTCGACCACGACGCGCTCCGGTTCGCCGGAATCTGGTCGCACCACCAGAGTTCGCTCCCGGTTGTCGGCGACCTCGTCCCGCAATTCCCGGCCCCATAGCTGCCGGCAGGCCTCGAATATGTTCCAGGAATCGCTGACCACCGCGACCGTGCCGGAGTGGAACCGGTCCAGGATGTGCCGGTAGGCGTCAAGTTCGCCGTCCTCGCCCCACGCGGTGATCGTCGAGTGCTCGGCCGCCGGGACCGAATACCCCGGCTCTTCGGCGGCGTAGTGCGCCATCAGCAGTCGCAGTCCGGCAATCGTGTCCGTGCCCTTGAAGTTCACCAGGTGGGCGGCGCCGCCGAGGGCGGCCGATTCCGAACTGCTGGAACCACGGTACCCGAAGTCGTGCAGCATGAAGGCCAGGTTGTCCGGATTGCCCGATTTCTCAAGCGCCGATTTCAACGTCCGTTTCTGCTCGCGGCTGATGGTGGCCACCGTGCAGGGATACCAAAGCTGCACAAGCAGCGTCTCAAGGTGGTTGGTCAGCCAGGCGCAATCGGGGTCGGTGTTTTCGATCGTAAACAGCACGTTCGATTCGGGAATTACGCTGCCCTCCGGGGCAGCCCTGATGCTGACCGGCAAGCGGCCGTCGTGCGCGCTCACGACGTGCTCCCAGCCCCGACGATTGAAGAGCTCCTGACCGAAGTGCCACCGGCACAGGTCCTCGGCCTCGTCGATCATCGCCGGCGTAACCCGGTGGGCACCGGAAAGGTGCTCGTCCATAAGGTACTGGAGCCCGAAGAAGACGCAATACGGGTATTCCCCGCCGGCCCGCGACTCGAAGTACGACGAGACCACCTCGGTCCCCGGCTGGTACATCGCGTGATGTGATTGCTTGTAACTGTCCGTCGCGAGGATGATGTTGTCGGAGATCATTTACGATTCATTTTGATGGCGGCTGCCACTAGTTGCTGTACGCTCCCGGCCGACTACATTTCACCGTTACGCTACTTCCCTGGCCAGGCACGCTTGGCATCAACGACGCAGCGTGACCACGTTCGGCCGGTTCCGCTGCAAGTCAGTGACCATTTCCACAGTTTCACCGGACAAATCCGGCTGATCCCACGGCGTTGGGGATTACGCTGGTAACCGCAATTCCGTTTGCGTCATAGACGCGGACGGGGAGATTGCGTTTTGCGGTTCAAACTGGTGGAACGGCAGGTTTCCGGCAATCGAACCCTACGCGGCGGTGAGTTCCGGTGGCGATTCTTCGCGCAGGTTGCGTCGCGATGATTGGCAGTCTCCTGGGCAGCGGAATTCCTGGGCCGCGTTATCCATCCAAGAGAGGAGCGTTTGCTTCGATTGCGGTCGGCGACAGATATACCTGTGGGGTGCGAACGAACGTTAACGTGGATTGTCGGGGCGAGGTGAAAGAAGGCCAAGGTTTGTCGGTACGCCAAAAGTCCCCTGGCTAGATTCGCCGGCGATCCGGGTTGCGACGCCGAGGGCGCTTGACAGCGCTCGGCCTAGCGGATCCCTACCGCGGCCAGCCCGGAACCGGTCCAAATGATCACGATGTTGTCAGCTGCCGTCATCAGTAGAGGATCATCACTCAACTTGTCGGGGTCATCGTCCCAAGTCCATGAGTATTGCCAAAGCCGGGAAGATAAATCGCCGTCGAATGCGGCGACCTCGCCGTCAGGCACTTCGTAGATGATGTTCGCCCGGCGGATGAATTGAGGACCGCGTCGAACGCTGCCCGGTTCCGTGTCCCTGGTCCACAATTCCATCCCCGAGCCGGCTTCGACCAGGACGACTCGGTTCCCCGATTCAAGTCGCAATCCCCCCACTCCTGGCCAGATGCGCGCGGAATACCCTTCGAGGTCTTCGCACCAAAGAACGTTCCCCGAGCCCATTTCGAGGACGCAGAAGCCCTCCGGATGGGGAAAGGTCGGATACGTGCCGGGGATGTGTGGCTCAAAGGTGTGGACCACGGCGACGCCTTCGAACAGGAAGTGAATCCTCACATCCATTCCGGGAAACCGGAACGACCAGCTCGGCTCCCCCGTTTTGGCGCTAAACGCCACGATCGAATCACCTGATTCGGCGACCACGTTTCCGGCGCTTGGTCCTTGCAGCTGACGCAAACCGGAAAACTGCTTTTGCCAGACCGTGGCCCCGCTGGTCAGGTCAATCGCGGTCACGAGGCCGAGGTGCTCGGACAACCAGACGCCGTCCGAGGGCCGTTTCGTGAACCCGGGCGTCCGGGCCTCCCATAACTTCCTGCCCGTCGCCAAATCCAATCCGATGCGCGGATATGCCGCGATGACAAGGATGTTCTGCCAGATATGAATCCGCTGGAACCACTGACTGGAGATTTCTCGGAAGTGCCAGAACTTTTCACCGGTCCGAAGGTCCAAAGCCATCACCTCGGTTATCGGCGTCGGCCTCCCGTTGGCCGGTCGGGGTTCGCTGTATTTGCGCAGGTAAACCACACCGCTGGAAATCTCGTACTTGAAGTTCGATCGCACCCCAGGGTCGGCGACTCCCCAAAGGAGTTGCCCGCTCCGAACGTCCAGGGCGCGAATCTCCGAGTCGCCTAGGCGAACAATCGCCACGCCTTCGTCGATCACCACTCGGTAATGTGAGTGCGGGTAGTTGTGCTCGGGCAGAGGATATTCCCAAAGGAGTCTTGAATCTCCGTCGCCTGAATGACCCTCGACCGCGCGTTCGGTCGCGATTTCGGGTGGTTGCCCGGGTAGAACGGCGTTCTCCGGCCACAACCCCAATGCTTTTGCTTCTTCCCCACCGTTGGCGACCGTCACCGCGCCCGCGTCGGCCCAGGGCACATCTTCGGTCCAGAGCTGCAAGACCGCCCTTTGCAGACGGATCGTGCGCAGCAGACCGTCGCCGTATTCGCGCACCCGGGACTGAGGAAGCCCGAACCAGCGAAGGGGGTCGGCCACGCTTTCGTAGCTGGCGCGCAGGGCCGGTTCGGCGTCCATCAATGCGATGCGGCGCTCTGATATTTCGTCGAATGAAAGCCCCTCTTCATCGAACTGCTCTTGGGGTGGAATCAATCGGGATTCGAGCGCATCGTCGAATCCCAGCCGATTCAGGTCGTCGAACACGTTGATGAATTCGACTCTTGCGGTGTCGGCCCTCCACTGAAAAGCCGCCTTTTGAAATACCTGGGTGACGAATCCGTCCCACCGGAAGCGGCGCGAGACCGGATAACCCACCGACTGGATCCCGCCGAATTGGCGAAACGCGGTCCAAAAGAGCGCATCCGAATCATCGAGAACCGCATAACCGTCCAGCGGATCGGGGGTATCCCCGCCGGTTTGCGTGAAGAACCACCCGCCGGCGACCGGAAAATCGGCCGATTGTGACTTGGCATCAGGGGTCACGAACCCGGCCAGCGACACAGCGGCCAGAACCACCAGTGCCATCCGGCGAAGTGCACGACCCTTCATGGACCTGCCAATCCGCGAGAGTCCGCCCTCAAACTGGTTGAAATCCGGGTCAACCAGGCCATCATCGGCGGCCGTTGATGGGCCAAATCGCGTAACGCCATGACACGAATTTGGGACTGATTTGAGGGTTCACCCCAATTGATTGAGGGAACCGCCATTAACCCCGTTGGGGTTCGCGCTGCAATCGGCCGGCGACAGGCAATAGCCGGTTCCAGCAGCCGGAATCTGGATCGGGGTTCTGGCGGGTGCGTGCAATCCAGTGGTAACCGAGCGTGGATAGGGCCGAATTCAAGCGATGATCTCCGCGACTTCGCGATCCATGCCGCGCAGGGCTTCATCGACCGAAAGTTGACCGAGGGCCGATTGCTCCACCCAGCGGCTCATCGCGGGTTCAATTGCGAAGTGCTCAGGTGCGATCAGTCGGGATTGAGCGTATCTCGTGTTGTCGGCAAGCGACCGCCACGGGTCGGATTCGAACAGTGGAAAAACCGCCGCGGCCCCTCGGCAGGGCAGAAAGCGGTTCGGGAAGATGTTGATGTCGTAGTTGGGACCTGGCGATGAGAAGTATTTGATGGTCTCAAATGCCGCGTCGTGATGTCGCCGCCACCGCGACGCCATGTATTTGTCGACGTAGAGTTGCATCCCTCTTTGACTGGGGCCCTGAAGCGGTGGGCCGACACTCAGATCCGCGAATACGAACGGAGCGTTCTGCTCGCACGCGGTGACGTCGCGCGGCCAGAGCAGCTGCATTGCTACGCGGCCGGCGCAAAAAGCGTGCAGGTTGACGATGCTTGACTTCATTCCATCAATTGGCATCGACCGGTCAGTCAGTCCGTGCAGCACGTGCTGGGAGAGGGCGAGATGACCTTCGGGTGTGTCATTGGTTGGCCTCGACAGGTCGGCGTTGAAGGGCCTGCCGCCGGCTTGAATGAGCCAGTCTTCATAAACCTGGGTGTGATGGTGCAGATTGATGCCTGACTGTTCGAAGAATTCGCGGTCGTCTCTTATGGTCAGCCTGCGGGCAGATTCATTGAGTTCTTCCCAGGTGCTCGGCGGTTCGGGTTGCAACCCCGCAGCTTCAAATCTGGAAGGTCTAAAAACGACCGATCCGCGGTGATACGTGTTGAGGGGGATCCCGTAGACGTGGCCTTGGTAGGTGACATCTTCAACCGCGTTCGGGTAGAAGTCGGGCCACTGATCCCACTGCGCCACGTAATCGTCGAGTTCAAGAACGTAATCGTAGGCCACCAGAGATGGGATCCACGTACTTTTGCCGTACCAGACATCCGCATTCGGAGCCGGCAATTCGCCCGACGTCGGCAATTTGAAGGAGAAATCGAACTCGATGTTGATTCCGGTCAATTCCGCAAATTTCGCAGCTTCGGCGCGAAGCGCTTGTCGGGTGGCGGGATATGGATCGACGTAGCTGAAATCGATGATCGTACCCGCAAACGGTCTTGGCGGCGGCTGGTCATCCATTGAGTCTTGAGGGGTCGCAACCGGTACCGCCGGGGGCGGCCCTGGTTCCTCTTCGGCCGACGATTCAAGCGGATTTGTTTCCGGATCCGACTCGACCGGCGTTTCAGTCCGGGTCGGCGTGGGCTCGGCTTCGGCGGGCGGTTCGGTCGGGGCCACCTCGACCGGCGTTTCAGTCGGGGTCGGCGTGGGCTCGGCTTCGGCCGGCGGGTCGGCGGGCGGTTCGGTCGGGGCCACCTCGACCGGCGTTTCAGTCGGGGTCGGCGTGGGCTCGGCTTCGGCCGGCGGGTCGGCGGGCGGTTCGGTC